>JANQGP010000447.1 GCA_028277265.1 Woeseiaceae bacterium
GTCCTGCCAGTGCAGACTCGTCAGCGCTTCGCGCTTGAAGTCGAGCCCGTCGGGTCGTTCGACCTCGAGACGCGCGAGCCGCAACAGCCGTACGAGTTCCGCCGTCTCTGCGAGATGACCCTCGATCAACCCGGCCGCGAGGCGCGGAGCGTCCCCGCACAGGTCGACGACGGCAGGCACCTGGAACGGGTTGGCCGGGAAGCGGCCCGCCCATGACGTCGCCGTATCGCGCGTGATTGCGAGACCGTAGCGTGCGCGGCCGAGGCCGTGCTCGCCTTTGACCATGCGATGGCAGGCGGTGGCGACGTCTTTCGACAATTCGATGAGCCGCAGCAGGTAGGCGGTCTCGACCGAGCGGTCTGCGTCGGAATCGCCGATGCTGCCGGCGAGGGCCGAGAGGTCGACGCGCGGACTGGCGAGCGAATCGAGCTGTTCGGCGACGGCGTCGAAATCGTCGACCGGCAGCGTGCCGGAGAGCGTTTCGCGAATCAGGCCGGCCAGCGCCGCGCCGGCATCGGAGAGTTCGTTGGCGAAGCGCTGTACGATCGGTTGCTGACGATACTCGATGGCAGCCAGCGCGAGCCGCACGGCGGCCTTCTCACCGGAGCCGGCTTCGCCGATGTCGCTGCCGGCCATCGCAAACTGGCAGTAGCGCGAGAGCAGCATGGCCGCGGCGGGCCCCACCTCTTCGTTGCCGGCCGCGACGTCGATCGAACCGCCCGGCGTATCCGGAGTTGCCGACCACGTATCCCAGAGCGCGCGCGCTTCGTCGAAGACGTCCGTGCCGACCGGGCTCGCGCGCAATGCATCGGGCTCGCAGACGTTCGTGCAGATACCGCAAGCCTGGCATGCGTCCGGATTGATGACGATCGACAGCAGTTCGCCGCTGTCTTTCTGCCGCGTCTCCGCGTCCCGGAAAAACGGCTTCGTGACGGCGACGGGCAGGTCGCCGAATGCCGCCCGGATCTTCCCGACACCGTCCTGGATGGCCTGCCTGCGATCGTCCGGCAAAGGCGCTTTTTCACTGAGCCACGCGAATGCGTCGTCCAGCATCTCGCCGAAACGGGCGGGCGTGGATTCGGCCTTGCGGCAGCTCGCGAGAATCCGGGATGCGAGTTTGCCGGCGACCTGCCGCACGGCTTCGGCCCCCGTCTCGCGAATACCGGCATCGATGAGCGCCGCCGGACCCGCGGCAGTCACGCCGATGGCACTGTCGGGACAGTGCGTCCAGCATCTGCCGCAGCCGGTACAGGATGCGGGGCTGAAATCGGGCAACCACTTCAGCGTCCGACCGGAGCGGCTGAAGGTTGCGCTGAGCGGCGGCATACTGCCGGTGGCGAAGAACGGGTCGGCCGTCAGGCGGTCGGTCTCGTCGTCGCGATAGAGGATACCCGCCTGGTCCCAGAATCGGGGCAGGCTCGCCACGCGGTCGTCGCTGCGGCCGAGATCGCGTACCGCGGCCGGGACCGTCGTGTCGGCGTGATCCGATCGCAGGGTGGTCGACGGTGCGCTTTCCTCCGCGAGGCTCTCCCAGCCGCGCCGGAAATCGTCCGTCATCGCTTCGCGCTGCCGTGGATTGACGGAATCGAGCATCTCGCGACGCATCCCTGCGATGCGGCGTGTTTTCGCCTCGAGGAATCCGCCTTTGACCAGCGCCGCAAACAGGCCGCCGAGCAAGACGTCAGCCGTCGACTCCCCGTCGGCCATGACGAAGTGCCGGTCGCTCTCATGCAGCGCGATCGTGCGCCGCGCCGCATCGAGCGTGACGTCGGCGATGACACGATCGCCGGGATCGAGAAGACGATTGTCGCCGTGAACGAACCACTCGGCCCGCGGCCGGGCCCGGCTCCGTACGCGCCCGCCTTCCAGTGCGTGGATCAGCGCCGCGGCCGAGCTCGCGAGTTGCATGTCCTCGTCGGCATTGCGAATGGCGACCGAGACGGCATTCTTCTGGCCAGGAGCAGCGCTGCCGTCCGGCGCTCTTACGCCGCGACCGGCGGCATCCGGATACGCGCGGCGCAATGCGTCGAGCAGGACCTCGCGCTTGGGACGGTCGCCGGCATCGTCATCGAACGCGACGCCGATAAAGACCGGCTCGGAAGATTCGCCATCGCTGCCGGTGCACAGGGCGATCAGGTCCCCGATGCGCAGCGGCAAGCCGCCGACACCGTAGATGGCAGTGCGGCACACCGGACGCCGGTCGCTGCGATACAGGCTTGCACGAACTTCGCGAGTCAGCGGCGGGTCGGACGACAGGGCGGTATCGCAGCGCTCGAGCACGATGACCTCGTCCACGTGCCCAAGCGATTCGGCGAGTGCGTCGGCAGGGAAGGGCCGCAAGGCGCTCAGGCCGAGCACGCCTGCCCGCAGCTTGTGTTCACTGCGCAGCACGTCCGCGGTCAGCATGGCTGTCTCGACCGCGGCACCCTGGGCGACGAGGGCGAGTTTTGCGCCGTCGAGCCGATGCCGCGAGATGGCGTCGTAGCGCCGTCCGGTCGTCCGCTCGAACGCTGCGAACGCGTGGCTCAGAGACTCGCCGACGAACCGGCCGAAAAACGGGCGGCGCGCGGCTGCGCCGAGCGCATAACTGTCGCGTTCGAATACCGCGCCCGTGAGCATCGGTTCGTCGAGGTCGTGCCATATCGGCAGGCGGCGGCGGCTCTCGCCGAACAGGATCTTCTGTGCGGCCGTCGGCGATTCGACCTCGTCTGGTGCGGAACCGACGAATCGGCCGGCCTGGTTGGGCGACAGCAATCGAACGTCCTGTGCGGCGTGCGCCGTCTGGTCGCTGTCCATGACGACGAGACCGGGCACGAGTGTTTCCTCGCTGACGCGCCGTGCGATGAACGCGAAGTCGACGGCCTGCTGCACGTTGCGTGCGAACAGCAGGAAGCATCCGGAATCGGCAGCCAGGTGGACCGTGTCGTGACCGCTTCCGAGTGCGCCGCCATGGGCGGACGCGGACTGACTTGCAACGTGCAGGACCAGCGGCGCGTGCTTGCCGGCGGCGGCAACGAGCAAGTCCTGTACCGCGGCGAGATCCTGCCCCGACAGAAACGCCGTCGCGCGCCGGCCTGCCAGGGCGAGACCGCTCGCCTCGGCGACTATACCGCGCGGCCCGTCGTCGTCGTCGACCTTCTGACTCGCCATCGCGGTCTCCGAGACGTGCACGGCGGTGTTGCCGTCGAGCACGGCCGTGAAACCCTCGTCCCGGACGTCGGACCCCGCCGGCGCTCCGAACGTTCGTCCGTACCACTCGATGGCCATATCGCGCAGGCTGGCCATCACGGACTCCCGGTAGCGCGCGCTTCCTGGTCCTGAAACTGTTCGCGCTCCAGCCAGACAATGGCGTTGGTGGGACAACGGTACACCGCTTCCGGCGCGGCCGGCCCGCCCGCGGCATAGTCGACGACGGGCAGGTTGCCTTCCATGCGGATCAGTCCGGGCGCGGCGTCGGCGGCGCAGCGGCCGCAGGCATCGCAAGCCGTGGCACAAAGCTGCCTTGCTGCCTCGCCCGCGAGCGGGATGTTGCACTGCACGTAGAGATTCTGGTCGAGCGGCACGAGTTCGAAAAGATCTCGCGGGCACGCGGCAACGCAGTCCGGGCAGGCGCGACACTTTTCGGTGTCGACTTGCGGCAGGCCGTTCGCGTTCATGTGAATGGCATCGAACGTGCAGGCGCGTTCGCAGTCCCCGAGACCGAGGCACCCCCACGCACAGCCCTTGCCGCCGCCGGACACGATGGCGGCGGCGCGGCAACCCTCGAAACCGCGGTATTCGGCAATCTGGTGCGCCTGCCGGTGGCCGCCCGCACAACGCAGACGCGACACGAGCTTCTCGGCACGGCCCGCATCGACCTGCAGGTACTCGGCAATGTTCTCGACGGCCTCGTCCGTGCTGACCGTGCACTGACCCGGTTCGACCTCCCCGGCAACGAGCTTCTCGGCAAACGGCAGACAGCCGGGCTGTCCGCACGCGCCGCAGTTGGTGCCCGGCAGCATCTCGTTGGTCGCCTCGATACGGGGATCTTCATCGACGCGCAGGAAGCGCTGCGCGATAGCGAGCACCGTTCCGAAGAACAGTCCGATCCCGGTCATGATGGCCGGCGCTGTCAGCAGGCTGGTCATCGGTTGAAAGGCTCGGCACGTGCGATCAGTTCATCGAGACCGGGTTCGTTCGGGTCGAGCGGTTGGCCCGGATGGATGCATTTGGCCGGGCAAATCTCGGCCGCGCGGACGAGGTCACTGTAGGTTCCCGCCGTCGGATCCTTGAGGACCGCCTGCTTGTCGTCGTTGTACGCGAACATCATCTTGTTGATGCTCATGCAGTCGTCGCACGTCGTGCAGGCTGCCGTATCCAGCCACGGGTCGTCGAAGCTGATCTCGTCGTCTTCCTCGGCGGGCGGCGGCTCCGCGGTCTCCTCGACGACGGGTTCGGCCGGCGTTTCGGCGGGCAAGACCGCCGGGGCGCCCGGCTCGACGAGGCTTGCGAGGTCTGCGCCCATCAGCACGTCGACGAGTTGCCCCATGGCATCGCCGGCGGCTTCCGAGCGCACGCTCTCGAGTTCCTGCTCGTGTGCTTTGCGAAGCTCGTCGCGCTCCTGCGCTGCCGTGGCATGCGCGTCTTCGAGAACGCGTTCGACGGCGGCCTCGACGTAGACGTTGTAGACGCCCGCCAGCTCCTGCAGCGAGCGCCAGTAGTTGAGGCGATCGCGGCAGGCAAACACGAGCGCGCGGGAAAGCGCGAGCCGGACGAGGTTGCCGGCTTCGTCGATGCCCCAGACGAACGGCACACGCCCGTGAGCGGATTCCTCGTCGAGGTTCAGGTAGGCGGCAATGCCGACGAGGTCATCCGTGTCGAGCTCTTCCGGAACGATCCGAAAGTGCTCGTGGAGAGCCGGCATGAGCAGCGCGTAATCGGCAAACGTGAACGCGAGTTCCATTTCACTCGTGTCGCCGTCGGGACGCCGGTATTCAAGCGTCTCGAAAGGCCAGTCGCGGCCAGGTTGCAGGTTACCGTCGAAACGGACACGCTCCGTTGCGTGGTCGCCGGCGCCGGGATCGACGAGCAGGTACGGATGCGCCCGGCTTTCGAGCGCCGCGCTCGCGACGAACCAGGGATCGAGGACCGGACTTTTCGACCGTGTTTGCGTGCCGCGGTTGACGAGGTGAAGGCTGGTGCGATTGCTGTCGAGGGCGCACAGGAAGCCGCCGAGCAGGTGGTCGTGTTTTGCGGCCGATGATTGCGCGACGACTACCTGGCGGTGGCCGATCCCGAGGTACGCGAGCTCGAAGCGCCATGCATCGAACGGGCCCTCGCCTTTGCGGGCCGCCGGATTGTCGTAGGCGCGAATCCAGCTGACGACGTGCACCGGCATGCGCGAGCCGAGCAGGTGAGAAAACGACGGCAGACCGTTACTGGCGAGATGGTCGGCGGAGGCCAGCGCGACGATGCGCGTTACGTGCTGCAGTTCCGCGCCGGAGAACGACTGCCAGTCGAACTCCGCGAACCAGGAATCGTGCACGGCCGGGTCGTAGCGATTGTCGATTTCCAGCGCGGCGATCCGCAGTGCCGCGAACAGGGACGCGAATCGCCCGGCATCACGCGCAAAGACGTCGCCGGCGCTATTGCACGGCTCGTCGCTGTCGACGACGTCGACGTCCGGCTGTTTCGCAAACCATGGATTTCCGACCGTGCCCACAATGCGCAGAAGCACGGCATCGAATTCCCAGGCACGCAGCGTGCCAAGCGCCTTTTCAATGCGTGCCTGCCGTTCGGTCGCCATTACGACCGAACCGCGCGCACGAGTCTCGAGCAGGCTCGTGAGCTTGCCGGTGTCCAGGTGGCGTTCCGCGGAACTCGAGCCGCTGCTGTTGCGGGACCCGGATTTCGCGGCCTCGACGTCGAGCAGGTTTTCGAGCCGACGGGTCGTCTTTTCCACGTCCGCACGGAGACGGGCGAGCAGTTGCCCGTTGCGGTGGCGAACCGCGTGGACGAAAAGGTGCAACGGGGTATCGGGCCCGTAGCCGAGGAACTGACTGCCATCGGCCACCGCGGTCCGCATGGACGCAAGGTCCGCGTCGAGCTTCTTGCGCGCATCGTCCCTGAGATCGAGGTGTTCCTGCAGTGCGCCGGCCGCGGCCGCGAAGAGCGTGCCCGCATCGACGGGGTCGGGTTGCGTCAGTTCGTGCCGCAGATAGCGCTCGATCCACGGCAGGTTGTCCTTCAGGATGCGCGCGTCCTCCTCGCCGGGCGCGAACGCGTCGAGCGCACGGGCCAGGAACGTGCTCAGCGGAGTCGCCGTCTCCGCACCCGCAGCGCTGCCGACGGGCGCCAGGTACAACGGATACTCGTAGCGTATCGACGCCGCGTCACGGTAGGGGTGCAACAGGGCCGGCAGCGTACCGCCTCCCGGTGTCGCGGTGGCCGCCGATGCGGCGGGTTCGCCGTAGTGAAAACGACGCAGCGCGTCGATGGAGACCGCACCGCTTCCCTTGTGGCTCTGCGTAACCGATTTCATTTCAGATTCCGGTTCAGATCGCGAAGTGATCGAAGGCCTCGTTCAGGCCCGCAAGCTTCTCCTGGACGCTCATCTCGAGCCCGGCGACCGAAATGTCGTCGTAGCAGGGCGCGTCCCGATTCCGGTACAGGATGCCGAGCGGCAGGATCGAGTTGTCCGCCGCAATCCTGAGCGCTGCCGGGAGATCGCCCGGATCGTGCTCTGCGTGATTCGGAAACAGCTTCAGGACCGAGTCGTCCAGCTGCACGCCGTCTTCGTGGGTGAGCAGCTGCATGCGAGCGGGCTCGTCCTGCAGCGACTTGCCGATGGCCTCGACGTAGACGGGGCAACGCTGGATGATGCGCACGAACCCCGTGCCCTTGTGCTCGTGGGCCATCTTGATGACCTGGTGCCGTAGCTGGGCGTTCCAGTCGACGATCTGTGCCACGAAGGACACGTTCGTGATGCCGAGCGTCACGGTCAAAGGATTGAGCGGCGGCAGCAGCGAGCCGGACGGGTGCGTGTTGGTCGGCACGTCGAGCGGTGTCGTGGGCGACGTCTGTTTCTTGGTCAGACCATAGATGCCGTTGTCGAACACCAGCATGGTCATGTCCATGTTGTAACGCATCGCATGGATCCAGTGTGCGGCGCCGATCGAGAAGCAGTCGCCGTCACCGGTCGCGACCCAGACGTCGAGGTCGGGCCGGCGCGACTTGATGCCGCACGCGACGGGGAGCGCGCGGCCGTGCAGGCCGTGGAACCCGTAGGTGTTCATGTAGTGCGGCAGGCGGCTCGAACAGCCGATGCCGGACACGGCCACGGTCTTCTCGGGTTCGAGCTGCGCGTCGCGGCAGACTCGATGAACGGCGGCGAGAATGCCGTGATCGCCACAGCCGGTGCACCAGCGGGGCTCGGCGCCACAATAGTCGTCGAGCGTGAAATAGCGATCCTTTACCTCGAGGGACCAGTCACCTTTCATACCGAACATCAGTGAACTCCTTCCAGCCGGCCGAGGTGTGCATCGACGATCTGGCCGATCTTGCCGGGCGACAGCGGGTGTCCGGGCACGACGGACCAGCAGTCGATGTCCATCAGCGTGTGGGCGCGCAGTACCTGCGCGAGTTGTGCGTAGCGCCGCGTCTCTTTGTCGATCAACGGGAATTCGGGATCGTCGCTGTAGTTCAGCTCGATGGTCATGACCTTGCGGAAGCCGCGGAAGATCTCTTCGAGGCCCGGCTCCAGCGGCGACAGGAAGCGCAGGTGCAGCGACGACACGCGTTTGCCTTCGGCGCGTGCGAGTTCGACCGCTTCCTCGATGGCGCCCTGCGTCGAGCCCCAGCTGACGACGAGGAGATCGCCTGTCGGATCGCCGAGAACCTCGGGCGGCTTGAGCGTCGCTGCGAGTGCCGCGAGCTTGCGGCTGCGCATGATGGAGCCTTCCTGGTTCGAAGCGGAGTCGTAGGCGATCTTGCTGTTCCGGTTGTGCGCGAGACCCGTGAGGATGTACTCGCCGCCGCGCATGCCGGGAATCGGGCGTTCCGACAGTCCCGTTTCCTCGTCCCAGTCGTAAGGCGGGACGTTCTCGTCCCAGGCCGACTGGTCAATGGGCGGGGGGAACCAGTCTTCGTCGACTTCCGGCCGCGCAATCGGCTGGACGCCCGTCGCGAGGTTGGCGTCGGTGAGCAGGATGACGGGCATGCGAAACGCCTCGGCGATCTTGCGCGCGAGGCTGACGAAATGGAAACACTCGTCGATCGTCGCGGCCGCTATGACCGCGTTGGGGGAGTCCCCCGGCGCGCCGAATACGCTTGCCATCAGGTCGCCCTGTTCGATCTTGGTAGGCAGACCCGTCGAAGGACCGCCGCGCTGCACATCGACGATGACGATCGGAATTTCGGCCATGACGGCGAGACCGATCATCTCCGTTTTCAGTGCCATGCCGGGGCCTGACGTGATCGTGCAGGCCGTTTGGCCGGCATAGGATGCGCCGATCGCAAAGCCGATGGCAGCGATCTCGTCCTCGGCCTGGTGGACGAAGCCGCCCGTCAGGTGAAAATCGTCGGCGAGGTAGTGTGACGCCGATGTGGCGGGCGTGATCGGATACATCGCAACGAGTTCGATGCCGGACGCCATGATACCGAGGCCGACCGCCTGGTTGCCGTTGACGACGATGGCCGAGTCCAGCCGCTCGTCGTCGGCCGACGGAATCTCGAACCTGTAGTCGAGGTTGTCGCGCGCAAACGCGTAGCCTGCGTCGAACAGCTTGTGGTTGATCTCGGTGACTTTCGCGCTCTTCTTGCGGAAGGTCCTGGCGATTTCCTCTTTCGCCTTGTCCGTGTCGCGGTCGTAGATCCGGCACAACATACCGAGCACGAACATGTTCTTGCCCTTGCGGGGATCTTCAACGAGCTTCAGGCATTCTTTCTGTATCGGCAGTTCGTGGACAACGAGGCCCTGCGCGTAGAAGTCCTGCAGCGCCTCGGCGTACTGCTGGCGGATCTTCTCGTCGGGGTCGTCGGCCCACATGTTTTCGAGAAGAACGACCGTGCCTTTCCTGTAGGCGCCGTTGGAAATGCGCGAGTAGAGCACCTGCTCGTTGAACGCGACGACGATGTCGGCCTCGTTGCCCATGTTCGTGACGTACTTCGAGCCCATGCGCACGCGAATGCCGCTCGCCCCCTGGCGCTCGCGGGCCGGCGGCTGAATCTCGGCGGGGATGATCTCGACGGTCCAGACGCCGTTGCCCATCTTGCCGCTGACAAGGCCCAGGATCTGGCCGCATTTCTGCGCCCCCTCGCCGGAGTCGCTGACGATTTCGACCGTGTGTTCGTCGACGGTCCGGCGCTCGGCGGCGCCCGTGCCGCCATCGGACGGATGGGTCAGGGAAGGCGTGGACGTCACGATCTGTTCGGCCGTCGCCTTCTCTATCTTCCGGCGAAATTCGTCGATTGCATCCCAGCGCGCGGCACGCGCTTCGTCGAGGTCGTGCGTCTGCAGCGACCGCCGCAGATCGAAGCCGAGAACATCCCTCAACTGGCGTGGTACGGCCAGTTTGACCCACCAGGTCTTGTCGCGTTTGAAGAGATACCGGGTGTCTTCCGATGAGTGTTTGGCCGACATGCCTGACTCCTGCACGGAGGGTGCGAAAAACTGTACCTTTTCCGCTTCGTAGGGCCCTTATCACACGGGTATCGAGGCCAATCAATCAGTACTTACGCATACGCGAATACGCCATTTCGTGCCCGTGCCGGGCGGGTTCGGGCTGTACCTGCACGGCGGTCCGTCGAAGCTCCGCCTCCGGCTCATCATTCCGGTCCGAACCGCCGCGCCTCCTCCTGGATGGCGCGCAGCAGCTGCACGGCTTCCTCGCTCTCGATGCCGAGTTCCCTGCGCAGCCGTTCGAGCTGGCGCCGCTCGCCGTCGTCGAGTACGCCGTCCCTGAGGAATCGCTTCGCGAACCGGTTGTAGCGGCGCTTGCGGGAACGAATGTTCTCGGCGAACCCGGACGCCATGATGGCGGCGGGCAGTGCAATCATGCCGATGCCCAGCAGGCCGATCACGCCCCCGAGCACCTTGCCGGCAATCGTGATCGGCACGACGTCGCCGTAGCCCACGGTCGTCAGCGTCGCGATGGCCCACCACATGGCGCCCGGGATGCTGCCGAACGCATCGGGCTGAACGTCGCTTTCGACCATGTAAATGCCGACGGCCGACATGACGAGAAGGATCAGGAGTACGACGAGTGCGGCCGACAGGGCGGCGGCTTCCTTCTGGATGACATCGAGCAGTGCGCTCAGCGCCGGTGAGTAGCGTGCGAGCTTGAAGAGCCGCAGCAGGCGCAGGCAGCGCAGGAAGCGCAGATCAAGCGTGACATAGAAACTGAGGTAGAACGGCAGGATCGCGATCAGGTCGACGAGCGCGAGCGGCGTCAGCATATACCTGATCCGGCCCCGGACCGGCGAAGTGTCCGATG
>JANQGP010000453.1 GCA_028277265.1 Woeseiaceae bacterium
CGACTTCCCAGAAGGTCTCTGCCCCTTTCCTCAATCACGTAGATCAGCGCCGACGTGGGGCCTTGCAGCGACTCGAGCCATTCGGTCAGCCCTTCGCGGCCGCGCTCCCGCAAAGCGGCGCTGGCCTCGATCATGGCCTCACTGACCTCGAAGTTCTCGATCGACGTGCGCGCGCGCTCGGCGTAGAGATAGCCGACGGCGCCGGCGGCAACGATCGTAATCAGGATCATCGACCAGAAGGAAACGAAGATGCGTAACAGCAGGCTGCGCAAGGTCGTTACTCCTCCACGACCAGGCAATAGCCGACGCCGCGCCGGCTTTGAATCGACGGACTGCCGACGCCGGCCGCCGTCAGCTTGCCGCGAACGTTGCTGACATGGGTGTCGATACTGCGGTCATACGGCATATGCCGGCGGCCGAGCGCCTCGCGCGCCAGCTGCTCTTTCGTCACCGTGTCGCCTGGCGACGCCGCCAGGCAGCGCAGCAATTCGAATTCGGTTCCCGTCAGGCGCAGCTGATCGTCGCCCGCGGTCACGCGCCGTGCCCGGAGGTCGAGCGTGATGGCGCCCACGACGAGCTGGTGGCCCCGCGTCGTTCCGGGCTGCACGCGTCGCATGATGGCCTTGATGCGCGCCAGCAACTCGCGCGGGTTAAACGGCTTGGTCAGGTAATCGTCGGCGCCGAATTCGAGACCCAGGATCCGGTCGATGTCGTCGCCGCGAGCCGTCAGCATGATGATCGGGACGTTGTTGGTCTGCCGGACCTCCCGCAGGACGTCGATGCCGCCCATGCCCGGCAGCATGATGTCGAGAATGACGAGATTGTAGTCGTTCTCCTGCAAGGCCTTGAGCCCGTCCTCGCCGCTCAGGCGGGTCGTGACGTCGAAGCGATCGGGCGCAAGAAACTCCGTGAGCATGTCTCCGAGCTCACGGTCGTCGTCGATAATCAGAATGCGGGCGTTGTCCGTCATGTCGGGCGTCATCGTGGAACAATCCGCCGGCCGCTGCAACGAACGCGGCGGGAATCCTGACAGTTCTTGACATTCCTTCATAGAGCGCTGACTTATCTTCAAAGAGAAGTCTCTAGTCTAAGCATCACACCCAACGCGGTGATTGAACGACCACCTGAACGACGCAAGGAGACCCTACGATGAGGAAAACGACTATCGCACTGATGGCGGCTGTATCGCTGGCCGTCATTTCCACAGCCGCGCTGGCTGAACGTGGCGGACCGCCGGGAATGTTCGGCGGCTTCCCGGGCCCGGGACTGATGCTCGAGCACATGGCCGATCATCTCGACCTCGATGACGCGCAGCGGGATGCGGTGAACAACATTCTCGAGGCCGCCAAACCGGAAATCGAGGCACTGCGCGAGAAAGCACGTGCCAATCGTGAAGCCCTCGAGGCCCTCGATGCGAACGACGCCGCGTACTCGACCGAGCTCAACAACATCGCGATGTCCAACGGCGAACTCGCGACCGAAGGCACGTTGCTGTTCACGCGGATTCGTGCCGACGTGCATGCCGTACTGACCGACGAGCAAATCGCGAAGCTCGAGCGCGGCAAGGAACGCATGAAGAAGCGCTTCAAGGAGCGCAGGCAACGCAGCTAACCCCGCCGCCGGCGGCCACGGTCACCTGTTTCTCCCCAACGGGTACCGTGCGTCGCCGGCACTTGTTCCCGACCTCGGACCTTATTGCGGGGGCGGGTTTTCGCTTTCCTGGCGGCGCCAGTGAATTTGAAAACGCGCGCCCCCGAACTCAGGCGACCGGTCGACACTTGCGTGTCCCCCGTGCAGCTCCGCAACACGTGCCACAACGGCGAGGCCGAGACCGTAACCGCCCGTATCGCGGTTGCGACTGTCATCAATACGCGCAAACGCCTTGAAGACCTTTTCCTTTGCCTCGTCCGGCACGCCGGCTCCGTCGTCCTCGACACTCAGAACGTAGCTTGCATCGACAAGACGCAAAGTACAGTGGAGCCTGGCGCCCGCGTACCGTGCCCCGTTGACAAGCAGGTTGCTGACCGCGAGCTCCATCAGGCGCGCGTCCATGCGAACGTCCTTCACCGTGATATCGACGTTCGTGGTGATTATCACGTTCGCCGGCGCCTTGGCGACGATCTGCTGGAGCCAGGAGCATGCCGGAACGTCCTGCCAGCGCATTTGCGTATCCGGATGATCGAGCCGGGCATAGTCGAGCATCGCACCTACAAGATCGTCGATCTCCTCAATGTCATCGTTCATCGCGTCGAGTTCGCCCCTCAGTCGGGGGTCGGTCTTCTCGCCCAGGACAGCGAGCGCGAACCGGATTCGCGCGAGTGGCGTTCGCATCTCGTGAGAGAGTGCGGCGATCAGTTCTTTCTGACTGCGCAACACGCCGGACAAACGTGCCGCCATCGCGTCGAGATTCCGTGCGAGTGACCGCAGCTCGGTGGTCTGGTCCGCCGTGGACAGCGGCTCGCGGTAATCTGCCGCAAAGCGATTGGCGCCGTTCGATATGGCGTTGATGTCCCTGAGCAGCGGCCGCAACCACAGGCCGACGACCACGAAGATCGACAGGTAAAAAATTGGCGGCAACATCCTGAGAAGGGGATTCGGCTCTGACGACGGGATCGGACCGAGGCGAACGACCGCGTCAAGCGAGTCCGCAACGTGCAGGTAAGACCGATTGCCGTCCGCGTCGACGAGCGGCGTGAGCGGTTCATTGTCCGGGCGCATGTGAATCTCATCGCGCGCGAACACCTGCACGCTCACGCCGAGCACGTCCGCAAGGCTTGCCGCCCTGGCATCGCGAGCCTCGGCAGGCACCGCCGCAAGCTCCGTCTCGATGAGACTCAGCGTGGAGAGCAGCCAGCGGTCCGGGCCGGGATCGTCGCGTAACTGCAGCTGCCGAAAGCCGAAGTCCAGCAACACCGCGACGAGCAAGAGCCCGCCGACAAGCACGACAAAAGACCGGAACAGGAGTTTCACGCGATGTCGCCCCAGGCATCGCGCACGAAAAGATAACCTTTGCCCCATACCGTCTTGATACGGACCGGTTCCGTGGCCGAGTCGCCCAGCTTCCTGCGCAACTTCGAGACACGGCCGTCGATCGAGCGATCTGTGCCGTCATAGTCGATGCCACGAAGATGGTTGAAGATCTCGTCGCGACTCAGGACCTTGCCGGCGTTTCGTGCAAGCAGCAGCAAGAGCTCGAACTCGTGCGTCGTAAGCTTCACCGGCTCGTCGGCCATCGAGACCTTCCGCGATGTCGGGCTGATTCGGAGTTCGCCGAAAGCGATATCGCCGCCCTGCCCGGTCGATGACGTTTCAGCCTCGACACGCCGCAACAAAGCCCGTGTCCTGGCCAGCAGAACCATCGGATTGACCGGTTTGGTCACGTAGTCGTCGGCGCCGGCCTCGAGGCCGACGACCTGGTCGATGTCCGAATCATGCGCCGTGATGATCAGGATGGGACCATCGAAGGTCTCGCGCAGCTCGCGGCAAATGGTCAGGCCGTCCGTTCCCGGCAGATTCAGGTCGAGCAGGACGATGCGCGGCTTCGTGCCGGCAAAACGTGCAAGCGCCCGGTCGCCGCGCGACTCGATCGCGACGCTGAACCCGTTCTGCTCCAGGAACTCGGCCGTAAGTTCGGCGAGACGCCGGTCGTCCTCCACGAGCAGGATGTCGGCAGAGTCGCTCGTCAATTGATGTCCCAGACGTGGCGTGTCCGTCGTTTGCGTCGCCTGTCGTCAGAATCAAGGTGCAGGACTTCGATAATGACGTGCGCGAGGCGCGGCCCGGCGTCGGGGCCGGCCATCCAGTAGCTGAAATTCTCGCTCACAGTTCGCTCATCTCGCATATCACCGTTGCGCGCTTCGCTCCAGCAGCGCACCGGAGCGTCGCCGTGATCGCTGAACAGGCAATAGTAGCCGATCGAGTCGCTGGCCCAGACGACGAGAAACGTCATGTCGCAACTCGGATTGCGATTGTCGGTTACGCAGAGTACCGGTTTCACGCTGAGTTGGAAGTCGTCGGCGCGCGCGTCGTCGACTGCCAGGGCAACGACGGTCAGGACCAGCATGAAGAGAAACCTCACCGCTCAAAACCTCCACGATACGCCGGCAAACCAGCCGACGAGGGTATCTTCCGCGACGATCGGGCTCCCAGCCGCTTCCGAGTTCAACCACTCGTGTTCGGCAACCAGGGACACCGCCCAATGGCGCGAGAGCTGGTAACCGATCATGAGGCGGGCGTGCCAGTTCAGTCCGGCGCCGGCCTCATACGGGCTTGCGACGTCACCTGCTTCGCCGGGCGTTATGCCCCAATAGTAGTTGTTGAGATCGGCACTCTTGAAACCGGCGCCGACGGACGGTTCGATGTACAGACGCTGCCGTCGCCAGCCGTAACGGTAGTCCGCGTAGAGCTCGTAGCCCTCGTGCGTACCGGAAACGTCGTGAAAGACGGTTGCCTGGAGCTCACCCCAGCGGCCACCGGTCAGAACTTCGAGACCGAGCTCGATCGCATAGTCACGGTCGGGTGGCCGGAAATCGACAGCGTTGCTGAGCGGCGCGCCATCCAGGCTGGCATTGACGAAGCGCGTGTCCGTGTTGCTGAAGAACAGGCGGTCGGAGTTCACCCTTGCAACGACACTTGCCGTGACCGCTTTGTTGTTGGCGAAGGTGAGGCCCAGATCGCCATTGTCGAAGAACCACCGTTCGCCGAACCAGGCTACGTCGAGATCCACGATTATAGGAATGTCGTCCGACTGCACGAGCGGATTGGTGCGTATGCCGTATCCGAACGCGGCGCCGAGACGCCAGTTCGACGCCGTCTCGTTCTCGCCCGATGCGGCTGCAATGCCGGGCGCCGCAAAGGCCATGGCAAGGAGCAATGCGAACGGTTTGCTGAGATTGGCCATGCGCACACGCTACACTCAATGCCGGTATCGAAGGTGTATGGAATTTGTGACGAAATGTAAAGGGTGACCTTTACACATTTGCACATTCTTGCGAAACATCAATACAGACACGGCTGTCCCGCGGCACTAACCTGAAGGCTCTGCTAGAAGCGAGGCAGCATGATGACCCACCACAGAACAATCTTCCCGGCGCTGCTACTTGTGGCTCTGGCGGGTTGCGGTTCCGACTCGTCCCCGGTCGATCGCGATCAGCACGATACGGCCAAAGGCCTTCTCAGCCCGATCAGCACCGCGGCGGAATTCGAAGTATCGCTGAAAGCCGCACTGACGCAACCCGCAACGGCCGCACAGCTTGCGGCCGCCGATGCGGCGGCGGAGGCCCAGGGCAGCTTCACGGGCACTTACACGCAGGAGGCCAATGTCGACGAACTCGACGCTGTCCGCTACGACGGTGAGCATCTTTTCGTAGCACCGCGACGCTATTTCCACTGTTGCTTCATCTTCACGGACGCCGCGTCGACGCAGCCTGCGGCCCCGCCCGAGCGATCGATTCGCATACTCGCAACCGATCCGGCGACAGCCGGCGCCGACCTGGTTGGCGAGATCGCGCTCGATGACGGCGTTTCGGTGCAGGGCATGTACGTCGACGACGACAAACTGATTGCGCTCACGGGTACCTTGGTCTACGGGTCCTTCGGCGACATGTGGGCCGACATCGCGATCTGGGCGCCCGAAGATTCGGGGTTTCGCATCTACGACGTGGCCGATCCCGCGAATCCGGTACTCGACGTCGACGTGGTCATGGACGGCGTGTTCGTCGAGAGCAGGCGCATAGGCGACACGGTGTACGTCATCAGCCGCTACACGCCCCGCGTCGAAGGCCTGCACTATTACGTTACGGATGCGCAGCAACGGACGGAAAACGAGGCGACGCTCGCGAGCCTGACGCTTGACGATCTGTTGCCGAAAGTCTCGATCAACGGCATATCCCGACCGTTGATCGAACCGGAGCGTTGCTACATCACGACTGACGACGTCGTTCCATATCCTGTCATTACGAGCGTCACGGCGATTCCCATTGACAATCCGGAAGGCTTCCGTACGACCTGCTACAACGAGGACACCTACGGCGTGTACGTTTCGCAAGATGCTCTATACCTTGTCGAAGACAGATACGATACGGCCGGCGCAAAGAGCGTGTCGCGCGTTCACAAGTTCGCGCTCGCGGGAATCGACGTGAGCTATCGCGGCTCGGCGGATGTCACGGGCTATGTCTGGCAGGGCGGTCAGGCCGATTTCCGAATGAGCGAGCACAATGGCGACCTGCGGCTGTTCGCTTCTGAATGGAGCGGGGCCAACGACGACTTCGTCGATCACAAGCTGTATGTGCTGCGCGAAGCGAACGACCGTCCGGATCTCGACATCATTGCAGCGTTGCCCAACGCAAACCGGCCCGCCGAGATCGGCAAACCGAACGAAGACCTGTACGGCGTGCGCTTCCTCGGCGACGTTGCCTATGCCGTAACCTTCGAGCGGATCGATCCGTTGTACGCGATCGACCTGTCGAACCCGTCCGATCCGTTCATCGCGGGAGAACTGGAAGTCACCGGCTTCTCCGACTTCCTGCACCCGGTCAACGACGATCTCCTGCTCGGACTCGGCCGCAGCAGCGAGGGCAGCATCAAGCTCGAACTGTTCGACGTGTCCGACATCAGCCGGCCACTGTCGCGCGGCAGCGCCCTGATCGGCGGCGCAGGCTCGTACAGCGAGGCGCAGTATGACCGGCACGCATTCACTTATCTCGCGAACGCAAGCGGTACAGACCGATTCACGATTCCGGCGCATGTCTACGACCCGGACGACAGCTGGTCATACCTGCACTCGGCGCTCTACCTGTTCGAAATTCGTGACAAGGACATGCCGTCGCTGACCACGCTCGTCGAAGTGGGCTCCATCCTGCGGCCGGCCGCCGGCCCCGAGAGGTGGGCGGAACGCAGTCGTTCCTATCCGCACGGCGACACTGTGTACTACGTCAGCGATGAGGACGTCTGGTCGGCGTTCTGGGACACGCCGTCCGTCGTGAACGGGCCGTTCTGAGTGGCGGCACTTGCGGGATACCGCCAGGGTTACCCTGTCTAGGTATAAGCCACCATGCGCATCGCCCGCCGGGACGCCACCGCGGGCGTATACTGAACGGGTATTGTGGACCATGATCGAGGTGGACACTATGCCTGCACAAACACTCAAGAAGTATCTCGACAGCAACCACGTCAAGTACACCATCATCACGCACTCGCCCGAGTACACGGCGCAGGAGATTGCCGCCAGCGCGCATATTCCAGGGAAGGATCTGGCCAAGACGGTGATCGTGAAGATTGACGGTGACTTCGCGATGGCTGTGTTGCCCGCGTCCATGCACGTCAGCCTCAAGAGCCTCAGGGAGGCCTCCGGGGCCGGCAATGCCGAAATCGCATCCGAGGCAGAATTCGAAAGCCTCTTCCCGGATTGCGAGTTGGGCGCCATGCCCCCTTTCGGCAACCTCTACGACATGCCGGTCTACGCTGCCAGGGAACTCGCTGAAGACGACCAGATCGCCTTCAGCGCGGGAACGCACTCGGAGCTGGTGCAACTCGCCTACAGCGATTTCGACAAGCTGGTTCACCCGACGGTTGTTTCCCTGAACTAGGTGGCCGCCGGGCGGCCCCCGTACGCGGTGTCAGGTTGATTCCGCGTAGGTCGTGGCGCGGTAGCGGTGGAACTCGAGCTGTTCCGACCAGTAGTCGCTTTCCAGGCCGCATTTCTTCCTCAGCGCGGTCAGGAATGACGGCGGGTCCGGCAGCTGATCCCAGACTTTGGGCAGGAACGTCGCGCGGCGCGTGTCCAGGCCGATCACGAGCCCGTCGGCACCCGGCTCGAGTTTCTCCAGCAGGTCCGCTTCGTCGCTGACGGACAGCGGCTCGAGCGGCGTGAGTACCGACACCTCGAGGCGAATCGCGGCGAGCTCACGGTCGACGACCGGGTCGAATCGCGGGTCGCGAAATGCCGCCCGGAACGCCGTGTGCGCGACGTCTCTCGCCAGCGGCCGTGTGGCTTCGAGATTGCCGACGCAGCCGCGCAAGCTGCCCTCCAGCCTCAGCGTCGTGAACGTCGCCGCCGGGTTCGCCAACGCGTCCGGCAAGCCGGCGAAGCGGATTGGCAACGGTTCTCCGTGAGCGAGACCGTGCTCGATCGAGTTGCGCGCGAGGCGCAGGAGCTCGGCACCGAGGTCAGGCTGATCAGTTGAGTGCATAGGCGCCGTACCCGACGACCCGGAACCGGTCGCCCGCCGTGTCCCCGGAGTTGCGGACATCGAGCGTCCGCACCGTAAGTCCCCTCGTGCACGCAGCCTGCAACAAACCGTTCAGCACGTAAGCGCCGCAGGCTTCCTCGCCGCGCAGCGTGGTCTCTCGCGCCTCGATGCGCGTCGTCGTATGCGCATCGATCTGCCGGGCCTCGTCGTAGGAATGAAAATGCGACAGGTCCGAGCTCGCGACGATCAGTGTCTCGTCACCGCCCCAGAGCAGTTCGAGTACGGACTGGACCTCGTCTGCCGGACACGCGCCGACGACGATCGGCACGAGCCGGAAATCGTCGAGAACCGTCTGCAGGAACGGCAGGTGAACTTCGAGGCTGTGCTCCGCCGCATGGGCTTCGTCGACGATCTGCGCGCCGGGCAGTTCGAGTGCCTGCCGCACGGCGTCCGTGTCGATCGCCACGTCGCCGAGCGGCGTCGCAAACGCATCGACGGACGGCAGCGCCATGCCCTGCAGGTAGACGCGATGCGCCGGGCCGACCAGGACGACACGGCGGATGCGCCGGCGGCGGGTCTCGAGGAGGCGATAGGCGCAGGCTGCAGTAGGTCCTGAATACACGTACCCGGCATGGGGCGCGATAATCGCCTTGGCGCCATCATCGGCGGCCGGCGCGGCGGCAAGCAGCTCCGCGACCGCGCATTCCAGTGCGGCCGGTTCAGCCGGGTAGAACGTCCCGGCGACTGCTGGGGGCCTGGTCTTCATCGGCGTGACACGTCCTGCCGTATTATCCTTGTGGAATGGGCTCCAACCAACATGTATCAAGCATGCAGGAAACCGTCGTCAGCACCAAGTACTGGCACCGGGAGGCGGATGGCCGCCTGCAATGCGACCTCTGCCCGCGCCATTGTCGCCTGCGCGAGGGCCAGCGCGGGCTGTGCTACGTGCGCCAGCGCCTCGACGACGAGGTCAAGCTCGTTACCTACGGCCGGTCATCGGGATTCTGCGTCGATCCGATCGAGAAGAAGCCGCTCAATCACTTCTATCCGGGCAGCAGCGTGCTGTCTTTCGGCACGGCCGGCTGCAACCTGGCCTGCAAGTTCTGCCAGAACTGGGACATGAGCAAATCGCGCGCGATGGACACACTCGCCGACAGCGCGAGCCCCGAGCGGCTCGCCGAATCCGCCGCCGGGCTCGGCTGCCGCAGCATCGCGTATACGTACAACGATCCGGTCATTTTTCATGAGTACGCCATCGACGTTGCAGGCGCGTGCCGCGAGAAGGGCATCAAGTCGGTCGCGGTAACGGCCGCGTACATCGACCCGGAGCCGCGGATCGAGTTCTTCCGGGCCATGGATGCGGCGAACGTCGATTTGAAGGCCTTTACCGATCGTTTCTACTACAAGGTATGCGGTGGCCATCTCGCGCCCGTGCTCGAGACGCTCGAGTTCATTCGCAACGAAACCGACGTCTGGCTCGAGACAACGACGCTGCTGATCCCGGGCGAGAACGACTCCGACGAAGAGCTCCACGAGATGACGCGTTGGGTGGTCGAACACCTCGGCCCCGACGTGCCGATGCACTTCTCCGCATTCCATCCCGACTGGAAGATGCGTGACACACCGCGAACGCCGCCCGCAACACTGAGCCGCGCCCGCCGCATCGCAATGGAGAACGGCGTACGTTATGCCTACACGGGCAACGTCCACGACAGCGCGGGCGGCAGCACATACTGCCCCGGCTGCGGCGAGCTCGTCATTGAACGAGACTGGTACGAACTCGGCAAATGGCGTCTCGGCGAGCACGGCGCCTGCCGGAATTGCAAAACGGCGATCGCCGGGCACTTCGATCCACTGCCCGGAACCTTCGGCGCGCGCCGCATACCGGTTCGGCTGGCCGACTAGCTCGTCCCGGCAGGCATCTCGAGGGGGAAACCGATGAGTCTACGCAACAGAACGGCCGAGGTTCTCGAGAAAGACTTCCGCAATGACCGGCTCGGCACGATCGTCAATGTGTCGCTGATCGTGCTGATCCTTCTCAACGTCATCGCGATCATCTTCGAGTCGGTCGACTCGGTGTATGC
>JANQGP010000470.1 GCA_028277265.1 Woeseiaceae bacterium
TCGGGTTCGAGTTCGTGAGCAACCGGGAACATGGGTGACAGATCTGACCGGCGACACAGGTAACACATTTCCGGTTTTGTTCAGGTCTGATTTTGTTGCTGTTGTTGCTCCTGTGAACCCTGTGGGCGACGCGCTGCGTCGTCCACAAGTCCACAGGAAACCGGTCGCGGGGGAGGATGAAAAAATGGCCGCGCTTCGCGCCACGAAGAGATGTCGATCAACGAGGAGACGTCGATGAACGAAACTATCGATTCCATGAAACCGCTCAGTTGCCAGCTTCGAAAGATCCGACCGAAAACCGCGCTGATTTCGAAGGTCGCATATGATTCGAATTTGGAAACGCTCGGCGAGGAAGGACAACTGATCGAACAAAGAGACACAATTGATCGAATGAGGAGAAACAGTTGATCGAACGAGGAGAGACAACTGATCGCTCTGGCGGGCGGAGTGTCACTCGCGTGGATTCGCGTAGCGTCACTTATTCTTTCAACTCAGATCGAGCATCATCACTCATCCTCCCCCGCGTAGCGGGGGAGGGGAACCGCCCGAAGGGCGGTGGAGGGGGCCGCGTCTGCCGCCTTCGTGTCGAGCGCCATTCGGTATTGTGATCTAATGATGTTGGGTCCGATGGCTTGCGAGCCGTGCACGAAGCCTTGGCTCAGCCTCAGTGCTTACATGGCCGGCGGTTTCTTGGCGGCGATCGTGCCGACTTCGTACTCGACCGGGACAGTACCGGCCTTCTCGAATGTAAGGTCGCCTTTCAGCGTCTCGCCTTCTTTGAACGGCTGCTTAAGCTGCATGAACATCACGTGATAGCCGCCCGGCTTGAGCGTCACCGTTTCTCCCGGCTTGATTTCGAGCCCGTTCGCGAGCGGCCGCATCTTCATAACGTCGTCCACGATGCGCATCTCGTGAATCTCGACGCGCCCCGCCTGCGGCAGCGCGCCCCCGATCAAGCGATCCGCTTCCTTGCCGGTATTGGTGATGGTCATGTATCCGGCGCCGACTTTCGCACTGCTGACGGTGGCGCGACTCCAGGGTTGGTTGATCACGATCGACCCCGCCTTGAATTCCTGGGCCGAGGCGTTGAACGTTGCGAGGGCAGAGAACATCGCGAACAACGCGACGGCGAATAACGAGCGGATGCTCATCGTAAATACCCTTTTTCTCAGTTGGTTTGCTCTTCCTGGAACGCGATTTCTCAGATTGAATCAATCGCGCTGTTTTTCTCTTTTTTTGCTTCGCATGGTTTTTTCCGAAAAGCCGGTCAACGTCTCGAATCTATGCGTTTGTTTTCTCTCGGGATCTTGTCCGAAAGGGTTCGTGCCCGCTTCTCGGAAACACGCTTTGAGCAAATCAAATCCAACATGCAGAGTATCGCTGCGACGACGATTCACTCCACGCTTCGGCGGGCTTGTTCAGGGATCCGCCACCGGATTTCGACCACGCACTCACGACCGCTGACCGCAGCAGACCGCTCCTCGTGCTCGTGCTCCTTACCTGACGGTCCGATCCCGGACCGTCAGCCCGAAACACTAGCTAATTCGATGCTTTTTGATGCCGCACCAACACAATAGGACGAGCCCAAGCGTTGGTGCCGCATCACCAGCGCGCTTCGAGGAAGGCCGGGAATGCTTGAGCAGCCTGTCCATTCTCACAAGTTCATTCCGACCTATGTGCAAGGCGTTATTGGGGCGAGTCAAGGCCTCGCCGCGCGTATCGGTGCAAAAACCCTGGCCGCAAAGCGGGTTATCTTTGTATGGAAATGCTCCAGCCTATAACGGCGCTATCCGCATAATGGCGCGACTAACCTCGGAGATGCGAAAGCCGCCGAGATTGGCGAACGCGCCACTCGCCGACCTCCCCCTTTCAGGGGGAGGTGATAGGACACGCGTCCGAAGTAATCACTCGGAAAGCGTATCACACCCGCGTCAGCTCGCCTCGCGCTGCTGGGTTTCGAGAGAGGCGAGGAAGGCCTGTGCATCGTCCTTGTTCTCGAAGACATGCGGGGCGATGTTGCGGCGGGTGAAGGCCTCGCC
>JANQGP010000015.1 GCA_028277265.1 Woeseiaceae bacterium
CCACGACCCCGATGACGGCCTGCAGGGGCTTCAACAGCGCTTCCCGGGCTGCGGTAAACTTCATAGGTTCCACCTGTTAATAAATATTGGAAAATATCAATTTGTTGTTGTTATTGGTCCAGCAAACACCTGTGTATAACTTTTATTAAACCTTATATTTCAATAAGTTAAAAAAGAAAATACGGTCTCAGAACTCGCGCATCGACGGTCGAGGCCCTGTGTGTAGCCTGTGGATAAAAACTGCGCGTTCGTTTGTCCACCGGTTATCCACATCATCCTGTCAATGTTCTCAACAAGTTCAAGTAGTCGTCATCGACGCGCTTGTCGGACTCGCGCAGCGTTTCGATACGCCGGCAACCGTGCAGCACTGTCGTATGGTCCCGGCCGCCGAATGCGTCGCCGATCTCGGGCAGGCTGTGGTTCGTCAGCTCCTTAGCCAGCGCCATGCCGATTTGCCGCGGCCGTGCGATGGAGCGGCTACGCTTCTTCGATAACAGGTCCCCGACGCGAATCTTAAAATAGTCCGCCACGGTTTTCTGGATGTTTTCGATCGACACCAGGCGGTCCTGGAGCGCCAGCAAATCGCGCAGCGCCTCCTTGGCGAAATCGAGGTTGATCGGCCGGCCCGTGAAGCGATAGTTCGCGATTACCCGGCGCAATGCGCCTTCGAGTTCTCGCACGTTGGACCGGATTCGCTTGGCGATGAAAAAAGCCACCTCGTCAGGCAGCTCGACCCCTTCCGCGTTTGCCTTGCTGATCAGGATAGCAACCGAGGTTTCGAGCTCCGGCGGCTCGATCGCGACGGTGAGGCCCCAGCCGAAGCGGGATTTCAAGCGCTCCTCGAGACCGTTTACCTCTTTCGGGTACCGGTCGCAGGTCAGGATGATCTGCCGCTGTCCCTCGAGCAATGCGTTGAACGTATGGAAGAACTCCTCCTGAGAGCGCTCTTTGCCGGCGAAGAACTGGATATCGTCGATGAGCAGGGCATCGAGCGAGCGGTATTGCCGTTTGAACTCCGCGATCTTGTTGTGCTGCAGGCCCTTGACCATGTCGCTGACGAAGCGCTCGGAATGCACGTAGCTGACTCTCGCCTCCGGGCTGTTCCTCAAGATAGCATTGCCGACCGCATGCATGAGGTGCGTCTTGCCGAGGCCGACGCCGCCGTAAATGAACAACGGGTTGTAGGATTTTCCGGGGTTCTCGCCGACCTGCGTCGCGGCCGCTCTCGCTAGCTGGTTGCTCTTGCCTTCGACAAAACTCCCGAACGTGAACTGCGGGTTCAACCGGGACGCTACCGGTGTCTTCTGAGGCGTTTTGGCCGCGACCGGCCTGGCCGGCCTGACGGCGTCCGCGGGCACCGGCGCGTCTCGTGAGCCGACCTCGACCACGACCTCGGCGGACGGGTCGCTGTCGTCAACCAGCTCGAGAATCCGCTCCATGTAGTGATCCTGGACCCAGTCGATGACGAATCGGTTGGGCGCGAGCAGGCGCAGGATCGGGCCGTCGTCGACGGCCTGCAGGGGCCGGATCCAGGTGTTGAACTGCTGCTCGGGCAGCTCCGCTTGCAGGACGCGGATGCACTGGTTCCAAAGCGTCGATTCAGCGGACACGATTCCCCGGGGTGCCTGTAGGTCAAGAGTGTGAGAAAGACCGGGCAGTCTATACCGAAACTCCAGTGTTTACACCAGTCTATTGACAGTCTCAGACCTTCTGCGTACCCTTGCCGCCCTTCGTCGAGTACGGCCCCGGGCGGGCCGTTTTTCAACTGATTTCAGGGCCCAGCGGGGCCACCGGGAAAGGCTATGAAACGCACATACCAGCCCAGCAAGGTCAAGCGTGCGCGTACGCACGGTTTCCGTGCTCGCATGGCGACCAAAGCAGGCCGTCTGGTCCTCAAGCGCCGCCGCGCCAAGGGCCGGGCAAAGCTGACGCCGTAACGCGTCCGTTACAGCGACGAGCCATAACCCACGATTGACGAGCAGCTCATCAAACCGGTTCACAAGAGACAACCGGCTCCTTGATGCGGCGGCTTTCGGCCGCGTGTTCGACAAAGCGTCACGCAGCCGCGACAAACTGTTTACCGTGCTTGCCCGAACCAACGAATACGACACCGCGCGACTCGGGTTGGCAATCTCCAGGAAACACTGTCGCCGCGCGACGGCACGCAACCGCATAAAGAGAATCATCAGAGAGTCGTTTCGAGAGCAGCAGGGACAACTCCGCGGTATCGATGTCGTCGTAATCAATCAACCGGCCGCCACGACAGCCAGCAACGACGAGATTCGTGGCAGCCTCGACAAGCACTGGCAGCGCTGCAGCAAGGCAAAGCAGGAACCGAAACCGAATGGATAATCAACGACTGCTGATCTGGGCGTTCTTTCTCCTGATGTGCTGGATGACGTACCAGACCTGGGTGCAGGATTTCGGACCGCAGCCGGCAGCGCCGGACGAGCCGCAGCCCGCGCTCACAGTCGACGAAACGGCGGCACCTGCCATCGACGATGATCTTCCCGAGCTTAGTAAGCAGCGGGCCGACGCCCCGGAGGTCCCTGCCGCCGGGGATCTCGAGCCGGCCGAGGTAACGGCGGTGCCTGCGATCACGGTTCGCACCGACGTCTTCGAAGTCGAAATCACGACCGGCGGCGGCACGCTCAGGCGGGCGGTCCTGCTGAACTACCCGGTCGCCAAGGATCGTCCCGACGAACTCGTCAACCTGCTCGATACGGTACCGCCGGGGCTGGGCCTGATCGAGTCGGGCGTTCGCGCCGCCGCCGGCGCCGCGGAGGCGACCCATCTCAGCAACTTCGAGAGCGAGCGCGACAGCCACGAGCTGGGGGACGCCGACGAACTCGTCGTGCCGCTCACCTGGACGGACGGCAGCGGCATCACGGTCGAGAAGCGTTACCGTTTCAAGCGCGGCAGTTATCGCATCGATCTCGAGCAGGTCGTGACCAATGGCTCCGGCGAGACCTGGCGCGGTGCCGACTACGTGCGCATCAAGCGGCACTCGGCCGAGATCGAGCGATCGATGTTCGACGTCGAGTCCTATTCCTTTATCGGCCCGATCATCTACGACGGCGAAAAGTCGGACAAACTCGATCGTGACGACCTCATCGAGGACGGCAGGTTCGAGTACTACTCGCAGCAGGGATGGATCGGTTCGATCCAGCATCATTTCGTTCGAGCTGCCGTGCCGCCCGCCGGCAACGACTACCGGTTCTCGGTCGCCGTGAACGGCAACGTCGCGACCAGCAGCGCGATTCGTCGCAACGTCGTCTCCATCGCGCCCGGGACGAGCGAGACGTTCCCGACGACGCTGTTCGTCGGGCCCAAGCTGCAATCGCAGCTCGAGGAAATCGACAAGAGCCTGAAGCTCACCGTCGACTATGGCTGGCTCACGATCATCTCGCAGCCGCTGTTCTGGCTGCTGAGCTTCGTGCACGATTACGTGGCGAACTGGGGCCTTGCGATTATCGCCGTCACGATCCTGATCAAGCTCGCGTTCTACAAGCTGACCGAGGCAAGCGGCCGCTCGATGGCCAAGATGCGCAACCTGCAGCCGCGTATGAAAGCGCTGCAGGATCGTTACAAGGACGACCGCCAGGCGCTGAGCCAGGCGATGATGGATCTCTACAAGCGCGAGAAAGTGAATCCGGCGGCCGGCTGTCTGCCGATCCTGATACAGATGCCGTTCTTCCTGGCGTTCTACTGGGTGCTGCTCGAAAGCGTCGAGATGCGCCAGGCGCCGTTCGCGCTGTGGATCACCGATCTGTCGACGCGCGATCCGTATTTCATCCTGCCGCTGATCATGGGCGTCTCGATGTTCATACAACAGAAGCTCAACCCGGCACCGACCGATCCCGTGCAGGCCAAAGTCATGCAGATCATGCCGGTCATGTTCACGGTGTTCTTCGCGTTCTTCCCGTCGGGCCTCGTGCTCTACTGGGTCACGAACACGGTGCTGTCCATCGCGCAGCAGTGGAAGATCAACCGGGTCGTCGAGGCCGAAGCGAAAGCTCAGAAGGGCGGCAAGAAGACCGGCAAAAAAGACGGTTAGTCCGCAAGCTCCGTCCGAATCTTGATCTCGTTGTGCAGCGTCTTGTGGACCGGGCAACGGTCCGCGATCTCGACCATGCGCTGCCGCTCGGCCGACGTCAGGTCGCCACTGAGCTGCAACGCCCTCCGGAACTCGTGGATCATGCCCCCGTCCTGTTCACAGTCGGCGCAATCGTCGGCGTGAATCCGTCCGTGTTCGACACGCACCGTCGCACTCTCGAGGTCGATCTTCTTGTGCTGCGCGTACATGCGCAGGGTCATCGACGTGCACGTGGCGAGCGCCGAGGCCAATAGGTCGTAGGGCGTCGGGCCGGTGTCCGTGCCGCCGACCGAGGTTGGTTCGTCGGCGAACAGAGAGTGCCTGCCCATCTGTACCTCGGTCCGGAATCCGTCTAACGAGGTTCGCGCGACAACCTCGCCATCGGCGGCTTTCAGGGGCGCCGCCGCATCACGCTCGGGCAGGTACCGCGTCGCCCAGGCCGCAAGCACCCGGCCCACGTAACGCGAGTCCTCGTCGCGGGTCAACAGGTGGTCCGCCTTGTCGAGGCTGACGAAGCTCTTCGGATGCCGGGCTGCCACGAACAGTGAGGTTGCATTGTCGATTTCGACGATGTCGTCCAGCGGCGCGTGCATGACGAGCAGCGCCTTGCGCAGCCCGCCGATCGAGCCGGGGAGGTCTTGCTCGGCCAGGTCGTCGACGAAGGCCTGCTTCATGCGGAACGGACGCCCGCCGAGCACGACCTCGGCAACGCCGTTCTGCCTGAGCTCCTCCGCCGACTCGCGGAACAGGTGGGTGACGTGTCCGGGATCCGCCGGTGAGCCGATTGTCGCTACGGCCACCGCCGATGGTACCCGCGGCGCGACCTGCAGGACGGCCGTTCCGCCGAGCGAGTGGCCGAACAGAATCTCCGGCGCACGGTAGTTGTCCTCGAGCCAGCTGACGGCGGCGAGCAGGTCGTCGACATTGCTCGAAAACGTCGTGTCTTCGAACGCGCCCTCGCTCTGCCCGAGCCCGGTGAAGTCGAAGCGCAACACCGCGATGCCGGCATTCGCCATGGCGCGCGCGATATGCCCGGCCGCCCTGATGTTCTTCGAACAGGTGAAGCAGTGCGCGAACAGGGCGAATGCCTTCGGCTTACCCGCGGGCAAATCGAGAATGCCCGACAGGGTTTCCCCGTCGCCGTTGTCGAAGCCGATCCTTTTGCTCTGCATGTTTTGGTCACCTGTGGTCTCATAATGGAATGAGTAAACTCGCCGATTCTATCGTTGCCGCGGCGACACCGCCGGGCACCGGCGGCATCGGCATCGTGCGCATCTCCGGAGAGATGACCGAGCCGATCGCCCGAAAATTACTGGGCAGCCTGCCGGAACCGCGCACCGCGACCTACCGGGCCTTCCGCGGTGCCGACGGTCATCGCATCGACGCCGGGATTGCATTGTATTTTCCCGCGCCCGCTTCTTTCACGGGCGAGTCCGTGCTCGAACTCCACGGCCACGGCGGCCCGCTCGTGATGTCGTTGCTCGTCGATGCCGTTGTGGCGCTCGGCGCGCGACGTGCCGAACCGGGCGAGTTTTCGAAACGCGCGTTCCTTAACGACAAGCTCGACCTCGTGCAGGCCGAGGCGATCGTCGACCTGATCAATGCGGGCACGTCGCAGGCCGCTCGCGCCGCCTTGAGGTCGCTGTCGGGCGATTTCTCGGAAGCGATCGATGCCCTGGCCGCGCAGGTCGTGAAACTGCGATTGCACGTCGAGGCGGCGATCGATTTTCCCGAAGAGGAGATCGATTTCCTGTCCGACGAGGCGCTGCTCGCCCGGGTCGCCGATTGTGCGTCCGCCTTCGCCGTGCTTCGCAACAACGCTGCGCAGGGCCGCCTGTTGCGCGACGGTTTCCAGGTGGTCATCGTCGGCAAACCGAATGCCGGCAAGTCGAGCCTGCTGAACCTCCTGAGCGGCCAGGAAGCCGCAATCGTCACCGAAGTTGCAGGCACGACGCGCGACATCCTGCGTGAGCAGATCGACATCGACGGCCTGGCCGTCGAGCTCGTCGACACGGCCGGCCTTCGCGAAAATCCTGACCGCATCGAGGAGGAGGGCATCCGGCGTGCTCGCAAGGCGCTCGCCAGTGCCGATGCCGTGCTGCTGATCCAGGATGCGACAGACGACGAAAACCACGAATTGCACGAGAGGCTCCCCGGCGGCGTTCCGGTCACGATCGTGCGCAACAAGATCGACCTGACCGGCGAGCCGGGCGGGCGCCTCGACGACGATACGATCAACCTGTCGGCCAGAACCGGCGACGGGCTCGACGCGTTGCGCGAGCGCCTGCGCGAGCTCGCCGGTTACGAGAATCGCGGGGAAGGCGCGTTCACGGCGCGTCGTCGCCACATCGAGGCACTCGAGCGAGCCGCCGTTCATTTCGAGACCGGCCGCACGGCGCTCGAAGAAACCCGCGCCGGCGAGCTGTTCGCCGAGGAGCTGCGCTTGAGCCATCATGCGCTCGGTGAGATCACGGGCGCATTCACGGCAGACGACCTGCTCGGAAAGATATTCTCCGAGTTCTGTATCGGTAAATGAAGTTGCGGCGCGTTGTGACAAGGCGGTTCGCACTGTTCGTTTCGGCGGCCGTCGACAGTCATGGCGGGATTCCGGTTTTCGATGACTGGCGTTCGGCGCTGATCGAACCGGCAAACATTGAACGCCGCGAACGTTTGCGTCTCGACAAGAGCGCCCCGTTGTTCGATCGCTACGACCGCCTCGTCCGGGAGGCGGAATCAGGCGATGCGGCCGCAGCGACGGAGCTCGCCGCGGCGTTGTCGTACTGTGCGTCGGCGCCGCGCAGCGATGAACAACAGGCGAAACTCGTCGACTACACGATGCAAACGCGGCGGGTCGAGGGGTTCCTGTACCCGGTCGAGGATCTCGAGGCGGCGCTCCGTGACATCGAGCGGCGGTACGCATTCTGCAAGGGCATCGGCCGCGAGCAGATTCTCAACGTGTACCTGTTCGAGAGGCTTGCGGCCGAGAACGGCAGTTTGCAGGCTAAAGCGGAAGCCGTGAATTACGGCGGACTCTACTACGACGAAGTCTGGCTGGCGCTGGAGCGAGCTTACGCGGACGATGATAAAAGGATCAGAGACCACATCAGGAACGCGGCGGAAGCCGCAGAAGCCGGAAACGTCTCGGCGATATACCAATTCGGGGGCATGTTCGAGTCGGGCGGCGACCTTCCGGGCGAGATACAGCTGAGCGCCGTCGAGGCGGCCGCATACCGGATAGCCGGCCTGCATCTGATATTACTGACGGGAGGCGACAGGCAATTCTACGAGCCGGCACTGGAGCGAGCCTTCGACAGCCTCTCGCCACACGACGCACGAGAAGCAATCGCGCTGGCAAACCAGATAATGGGCCGGCAGTCCTGCTGCTTCGTTTACGAGCGGCTCGACAGACCGACCTACCGGGCTCTCGGTGAGTGATACACCGCTCATCAGGGATTTCTCAGGAATATGTCAGATCATCAACCTGAACTTGCCCGACAATCTCCACTCCAACTAAGCGAGCCGGCGAGCGTCGGCGAGGAGGGATTATGTACAGGAAAAGCTTGGGCATTCTGCTGCTTGTCGCAGCAACACCGGCAGTAGCCGACATCAGCTACAACTA
>JANQGP010000027.1 GCA_028277265.1 Woeseiaceae bacterium
TCGAATCGGGCGAGGTCGTGCTGGAGTGGCTCGCGGACGAGCCGCGCAATCCCGCCTCTGCGATGAAACTGCTTACGACGCTCGTCGCGCTCGACGTGCTCGGCCCCGCCTACCGCTGGAAGACGGACGTCTACGCGCTGGGCGACGTCGACGATGGCACACTGGAGGGCGACCTGGCGTTGAAAGGTCACGGTGACCCGTTCCTGGTCACCGAGCGAATCTGGCAGCTGATCCGCGACATCCACCATGCCGGTGTGACGGATATCACCGGCGACCTGTTGCTGGACGACAGCCATTTCGACGTGGGCCGCCACGATCCCGCCGCCTTCGATCGACAGCCGCTGCGTGCCTACAACGTCGCCCCGAATGCCCTGCTGATGAACTTCAAAGTGGTTCGCTACCGGTTCGAACCGGACGGCAGCGCCGTGCGCGTTCGACTCGATCCGCATCTCGATAACCTGGACATCGACAATCGACTGACAACGCGCCCGGGCAGTTGTCGCGGCTATCAGCGCGGCATTACCGTGACGATGAACGATGCTAACGACAAGGTGACGTTCAGCGGCAAATTCCCGAGCGGATGCAAAGCCTATGCGATGGATCGGACGGCGCTGTCACACAACCAGTTTGCCTGGGGCGTCTTCGCTTCCATGTGGAGGGACTCTGGCGGGCAGTTCGACGGCGCGTGGCGCAACACGGTCATCGACGATGAACTGGAACCGCTGCTGTCGTTCGAGTCGTCGTCCCTGGCCGCAACGATCGCGAGCGTCAACAAACACAGTAACAACGTCATGGCCAGGCACCTGCTGTACACGCTGTCGGCCGAGGTGCTCGGTACGCCCGGTACCGAGCGGGGAGGACGCGAGGTTATCTCGTCATGGCTCGCCGAGCGCGGGCTGGACAGTCCGTACCTTCGTCTCGATAACGGGGCCGGACTATCGCGCGAAGCGCGCATTACCGCCGCCGGCATGGCCGCCCTGCTGCGCTTCGCCTGGCGGCAGCCTTACATGCCCGAGTACCTGGCGTCGATGTCCCTGACCGGCCTCGATGGGACCTTGTCGCGTCGTTTCCGGAACAGCAGCCTCGTGGGCAAGGCGCACCTCAAGACGGGTTCGCTGGACCATGTCGCGGCTATCGCCGGCTACCTGCAGGGGCGCTCGGGTCGCCGGTATGCCGTCGTCGTCATGCAGAACCACGACGACGTTCATCGCGGACCGGGCGACGAGATCCAGGAGACCCTGTTGCGTTGGCTGTACGAGCGCTAGGTCACACGGCGGTTCGGTCCCCGTGTAGTACACTCGCGACGGAAAATGGAGATCAACATGCGTCTGATACTTGGGCTACTCGCACTGTTTCCTCTCCTGGCGGCCGCGGAAACCGCGTACGTCACGGACAACCTGAGACTTGGCTTGCACAACGCGGAGGATACGAGCGACCGGGCGTTTCGCATTCTCGAAAGCGGCCAGCCGATGGAAATACTGATCCGCGCCGGCAGCTACGCCAACGTGCGCCTGCCCGACGGTACCGAGGGCTGGGTCAAGACCGCTTACCTGGTGACGGACAAACCCGCCAAGCTCATCGTCGCCGAGACGATGGAACAGCGCGACGCCCTTGCCGCCGAGCTCGAGGAAACCAGGGCCGCTTTCGCGGAACCCGCCGAAACGATCGAACGGCTCCAGGCCGAGACGGGCGACCTGAGCGCGCAGCTCGAAACGGCAAGGACCGAGATCGCCTCTCTGCAGGACGAGAATGCGTCGATCGACGTGCTGAAGGCGCGATACAAGGGAAGCCTGCCGCTGACCTGGGTAGGCGGGGCGCTCCTGGTCGTGCTCGTCGTCGGGTTTCTTGGCGGCCTCTGGTACACGGATTACCGCAGCCGAAAGCGTCACGGCGGTATTCGCATTTACTGATCCGGTGTTATGCCGGCCTGTTATATGGCGATAACCAACTAAACGTTCACGGCCCGTTGTCCCCTCACTAAGGTGGCGTCCTCGGACAGAGGACGTAGCGATGAGTCAACCTGCCGTCGGCGCCATGCCGCTGGACACGGATCAGAGCAAGCGGCTCCAACACGCGGTCGCGGGCCTGTCGCCGGCGCAATTGCAATGGGTATCCGGCTATGCCGCGGGCCTTGCGGCCACGCAGGGCGAGCCCCTGCATGCCGGAATCGCAGCAGCCCCCACCGCCGACCGGCAGCTTACCGTTCTGTTCGGGTCACAGACCGGCAACGGCGAGGGTGTCGCGGAGCGTCTCGTCGCAACGGCCCGGTCGCGCGGATTCGCTGCGCGTGCGATCAGCCTCGCGGAATTCAAACCGTCGGCGCTCAGGCGCGAAAAGCTCGTGACCTTCGTCGTGAGCACCCACGGCGACGGTGACCCGCCCGACGATGCCGACCTGTTTCATGAATACCTCATGTCGGCCAGGGCCGGCACTCTCGAGAGTCTGAGGTACTCGGTCCTGGCGCTGGGCGACAGCAGTTACGTGAATTTCTGCCAGACCGGGCGTGAGTTCGATGCACGGCTCGCCGAGCTCGGCGCCGAGCGCTTCGAGCCGCTCGTCGAGTGCGATCTCGATTTCGACTCACTGGCTGCAGCCTGGTCCGGCCGGGTCGTCGACCAACTGGAGGCGCTCATCGGAGAAGCGCCGGTCGCCGCGGCGACGCACCTGCATGCGGTGCAGAGCCCTCCGGTGCACGGTCGCGACAGTCCTTTCCGGGCCGAAGTGCTGACGAATCAGAAGATCACCGGTGGCGGTTCGAGCAAGGACGTACGGCATATCGAACTGTCGCTCGAAGGCTCGGGTCTCCGCTACGAACCCGGTGACGCGCTGGCGGTCATCGCCGAGAACCCGCCGCAGCTCGTCGACGAGCTGCTGCAGACGTTGTCGTTTGATGGCGCGGAGACCGTGTCTGTCGACGACGAGCCAATGCAGCTGCGGACGGCGTTGGCGAGCAAGCTCGAGATCACGGTGCTGAGTCTCGGCTTCCTGCGCGCGTGGGCTGACCACGGCAACAACGACAGGTTGCGATCACTGCTTTCGGGAGACGATCGTCAGGCGATTACGGACTTCGTCACCACCCACCAGGTTATCGACGTCGTTCGTCGCATTCCCGAACACGTTGAGCCGCAGGCGTTTATCGACATGCTGCGAAAACTGGCGCCGCGCTCGTACTCGATTGCCTCGAGCCCGAATGCCAATCCGGATGAAGTGCACCTGACCGTCGCAGCCGTGCGGTACGAGGCCTTCGGCAGGCCGCACTGGGGCGTGGCGTCGACCTACCTGGCGGATCGCGTTGCCGAAGGAGAGCATGTGCAGGTCTTCGTCGAGAAAAACCCGCGCTTCCGCTTGCCCGCTCCCGATGTCCCGATCGTGATGATCGGACCGGGCACGGGCGTCGCGCCGTTCAGGGCGTTCGTGGAAGAGCGCGCCGAACACGGTGCCCCGGGCGACAACTGGCTGTTTTTCGGTGACCGAAACTTTTCGTTCGACTTCCTTTATCAGCTCGAATGGCAACGGCACCTGAAGCAGGGCAACCTGCGGCGCCTCGACGTCGCCTTTTCGCGCGATCAGCGCGAGAAGGTGTATGTGCAGGACCTGATGCGTCGGCACGGCGGCGAGTTGTGGCGCTGGATCGACAGCGGCGCCGCGATCTACGTCTGCGGCGATGCCACGAACATGGCGGGCGACGTCGAGAACGCATTGCTCGATGTCATTGCGAAACACGGGGGTTTCGATCGTGACGGCGCCGAAGCCCATCTCAAGGAACTGCGGCGCGCAAAGCGCTATCAGCGGGACGTTTACTGATGGGCGACTCACCGGTAACGGATGTCGAACGCATCAAGGCGGCGAGCCGGAACCTGCGCGGCACGTTGCTCGAGAGCCTCGAGGACCCGCTGACGGGAGCGATCTCGGAGACGGATACCCAGCTGTCGAAGTTTCACGGCATCTACCAGCAGGATGACCGCGACGTGCGCAACGAGCGCAAGCGCCAGAAACTTGAGCCCGCTTACAGCTTCATGATCCGGGCGCGGATCCCGGGCGGCCTTCTGACGACCTCGCAATGGCTGGCACTGGACCGCATCGCCCGGGAGTACGCGAACGACTCGATTCGGCTGACGACGCGGCAGGCAGTGCAATTTCACGGCGTCATAAAGCGAAACCTAAAACAGACGATTGCCGACATCAACCGCGCGGCTCTCGACACGCTCGCCGCGTGCGGCGACGTCAACCGGAACGTCATGTCGCCCCCTTTGCCCGCGTGGTCGCAGGTGCATCGTCAGGTACAACGATACGCCGAGGACCTGTCCGCGCACCTGACGCCGGCGAGCGGCGCGTATCACGAGATCTGGCTGGACGGCGAAAAGTTGCTCTCGACCGAGGAAGAGATCGAGCCGATTTACGGCGCTACCTACCTTCCCCGCAAGTTCAAGGCCGCGTTCGTCGTGCCGCCCCAGAACGACGTGGATGTCTTCGCGCAGGACCTGGGATTCATCGCGATCGTCGAGGACGGCGAGATCGCCGGCTTCAACGTCACGGTCGGCGGCGGCATGGGCATGACGCACGGAGATACTGCCACTTACCCGAGGCTCGGCGACGTGCTCGGGTTCTGTCGCTCCGAAGAGGTCCTTGCGGTCGCGGAAGCCGTGGTCACGGCACAACGCGATTTCGGCGACCGTACCAACCGTAAACACGCGCGCCTCAAGTACACGATAGACGATCGCGGATTAGACGGGTTCCGCGAGGAAGTCGAACGCCGATCCGGCGTGAGTCTCGATACGCCGCGCCGGTTTGTCTTCGTCGCCAACGGCGATGCTTACGGCTGGCAACGTGACGATGCGGGCGCCTGGCATTACACGATGTTCGTCCAGAACGGCCGCGTTTCCGACGTTGGCGATCGTCGCCTGTTGAGTGGATTACGCGCGCTGGCCTCTCGCCACACCTGTGAATTACGGCTGACGCCGAACCAGAACCTGATCGTCAGCCGTGTCGTCGACGGCGACCGGGATGCGATTGACGGCACGCTGCGGGAATTCGGCATCGAGAACGAAGCGCATGCGACGAATTTGCGATTGAACTCGATGGCCTGTGTCGGCTTTCCGACCTGCGGGCTTGCGATGGCCGAGAGTGAACGATACCTGCCGGATCTGATCGACGAACTCGATGCTCGCCTGGCTGAGCTCGGCCTCGAGGATGCTGCGATCACGACGCGTATGACGGGCTGCGCCAACGGCTGCGCGCGGCCTTACATCGCCGAGATCGGCCTCGTCGGCAAGGCACCCGGTCGTTACACGCTGTTTCTCGGCGGAGGATTTGCGGGAGAGCGAATCGGCTACCCGTTACTCGACAATGCCGACGAGACCGAGATTCTCGATGCGCTGACGCCGTTGTTCGCGCGTTACGCAAACGAGCGCACAGAGGGCGAGCATTTCGGCGACTTCGTCGTGCGAGCCGGCGTCGTGCCGGAAATCAGCCACGGGAGCGAGATTCGTGCAGGCTGAAGAACGTATCCGCTGGGCGCTCGAGAATCTGCCCGGGGAACACATCGTCAGCTCGAGCTTCGGCGCCCAGTCTGCCGTCATGCTGCACTTGATGACGCGACAGAAGCCGGACATCCCGGTCGTGTTCATCGACACGGGGTACCTGTTTGCCGAGACCTACCGCTTCGTGGACGAGCTGACCGACACACTCGACCTGAACCTCAGGGTCTATCGCTCCACGACGTCGCCGGCGTGGCAGGAAGCGCGTCATGGCGCCCGCTGGGAACAGGGCCAGGACGCCTTGTCTGATTACAATCGAGACAACAAGGTCGAGCCGATGGAGCGCGCCCTCGAGGAGCTGCGGGTGGGGACATGGTTCGCCGGATTGCGGCGGGGACAGTCCGAGAGCCGGCGGGACACGGCCCTTGTCGAGTCATCCGGCGGGCGGCACAAGGTGCATCCGATCGCCGACTGGTCGGATCGCGACGTGCACAGGTACCTCACCAAGAACGGCTTGCCGTATCACCCGCTCTGGGACAAGGGATTTGTTTCCATCGGCGACGTGCACTCGACGAGGTCCCTGTCCGAGGTGAATTCACTCGAGGACACGCGTTTCGCGGGCCTCAACCGGGAGTGCGGTCTGCACGAGATGGACTTCGG
>JANQGP010000033.1 GCA_028277265.1 Woeseiaceae bacterium
GTGCCGGCTGTCGTCCGCGCGGTCACGGACCGTTTCGAGACCGGTTCTGGTTTCAATCGTGACCATCACTGGCAATGCGCGCCGAAGTCGCTATATTCGCTGGAACCCCGATGTCCCTTACTCGAAGGAATCCTCGTGAAAGACGAAACGCTTGCCGTACATGCCGGCTTCAAGTCCGACCCAGCCACGAAAGCGGTGGTGCCGCCGATCTACCAGACGGTCGCCTACGAGTTTGACGATGCGGCGCACGGCGCCGCGCTGTTTAATCTCGAAGTTGAAGGGAATATCTACTCGCGGATCATGAATCCAACCGTCGATGTGCTGGAGAAGCGATCGGCGGAACTGGAAGGCGGTATTGCCGGGCTGTGCCTTAGCGCGGGCAGTGCCGCTATCAACTACTCGATTCTGAACATTGCAGAGCACGGCAACAATATCGTAACAGTGCCGTTGCTCTATGGCGGTACGTACACGCTGTTCAAGCACATGCTGCCGCGGCAGGGAATCGAGGTTCGCTTTGCCGCGGACGATTCGGTCGAGGCCATGCAGGGCCTCATTGATGACAAGACCACCGCAGTCTTCTGCGAGACGATCGGCAACCCGGCTGGCAACGTGGTGGATATCGAGGCGTTGGCGAACATGGCGCACGAACACGGTGTGCCTCTCGTCGTCGACAATACCGTTGCCACGCCGGTTCTGACCAAACCCATCGAGTGGGGCGCCGACATCGTCGTCAACTCGATGACCAAGTACATGGGCGGGCACGGCAACACGCTCGGCGGCGTGATCGTCGACAGCGGCGAGTTCCCGTGGGGCAAATACCCGGAGAAGTTCCACATGCTCACCGAGCCCGAGGCTTCTTATCATGGTGTCGTGTATACCGAAGCATTGGGGCCGGCCGCCTACATCGGCCGGGTTCGCACGGTGCCCTTGCGAAATACCGGTTCGGCGCTGAGCCCGATGAATGCGTTCAACATCCTGCAGGGACTGGCGACGTTACCGCTGCGTATGGAGCGTCATTGCGACAACGCGCTCGCGGTCGCGAAACACCTGAGCGATCACCCGCAGGTCGAGTGGGTGAGTTTTGCAGGGCTGCCGGATTCGCCGTACTTCGAACTCGCGCAGAAGTATACGAACGGCAAGCCCTCGGCTTTGCTCACGTTCGGCATCAAGGGTGGATTCGATGCGGGGGTCAGGTTTTACGACGCGCTGCAGTTGTTCCTGCGGCTCGTCAACATCGGGGATGTCAAATCGCTGGCCGCGCATCCGGCATCGACGACGCACCGACAGTTGACCGAGCAGGAACTGGAGTCGGCAGGCGTTACCCCGGACATGATTCGCCTGTGTATCGGCATCGAGCACATCGACGACATCCTGGCGGACCTCGATCAGGCGTTGGATGCCGCGAAGTAGGTACATCTCAGAATTGCCTGGTCCGGCCTGAAGTCCAGAATAGGCCCAATCGCAAAGGCAACCCGCCGCGTGCCGATCTGAGCCGGACCGCGGGCTGCTCCTGTTCTTTGGTCTGAGCACCAGGGGGTGTTTGGCATGAAGAAGGTCCTTGTCGCCGGCAGTACCGGATATCTTGGCCGGTTCGTCGTCGGAGCCCTGAAAGCCAGCGGTTACTGGGTTCGTGCGCTCGGTCGCAGTGAAACGAAGCTGGCGTCCCTGAGGGATCATGCGGACGAACTGTTCGTCGCCGAAGTGACGGACCCGGATTCTCTCACCGGTGTTTGCGATGGTATCGACATCGTCTTCTCGTCCGTAGGCATCACGCGACAGAAAGATGGATTGACCTACGACGATGTTGACTTCCAGGCGAATAAGAACCTGCTGACGGCAGCGGAAGCGTCAGGCGTCGCGAAGTTCGTGTACGTGCATGTCTTGAACGCCAGGAAGATGAAGCACGTCGCTGCGGTGCGCGCGAAGCAGGCGTTCGTCGAGGAACTCGAACGTTCGGCGATAGCCCGCACCGTGATCTGTCCGACCGGGTTCTTCTCGGACATGGACGAGTTTCTCTCGATGGCGCACCGGGGTCGTGTGTACTTGTTCGGCGATGGTATGAACCGCATCAATCCCATTCATGGCGCCGACCTTGCCGAGGTTTGTGTCGATGCGCTGGACAGCCCGGAGAAGCACATCAACGTCGGTGGATCACAGGTTTTCACGTATCGGGAAATCGCCGAACTGGCTTTCGATGCCCTCGGCAAGTCCGCCAGGATCACGGCGATTCCGCGAGGACTCGCGTCCGCACTGGTCGCAGCGATGCGCAGGCTCACGCCCGTCAGGACCTACGGGCCAGTAGAATTCATGGCCGCGGTCATGACCATGGACGTCGTCGGTGAGCCGCACGGCTCACGGCGGCTGGCAGACCATTTTCGACGTTGTCCGGAAGACGGAGTCAATTGCGTGCCAAATGAGACGCGTCGCGCACCCGGGCTAACCGAACGACATCCTTAGTGAACCGCAGGGTGTCGAAGCGAATTCTGCTGGTCGGGGCGACGGGCTACGCCGGAAGAACGCTCGCGAGCTACCTGCTGAGACATACCGATGCAGTTGTAATACTGGCCGGTCGAAACAGGACCAGGCTCGATCACTTGATGTCGAGCCTCAGAGAACGCGATCCGTCGTGTCGTGCGGAATTACTCGAGCTTGACGCAGCGACTGTCGATGCCGCGGCCTTGCCGAGCTTTGACTTGCTGGCAAACGCGACTGCCGAGGGGCCGCATAACGCGCCACTGATCCGAGCCTGCCTCGAACATCGAGCGGACTGGATCGACATGCAAATGACCAATCAGCTTGCGCAGGCACCGACCGAGCTCAGGGCAGATATCGAGGGTTCAGGCTGCTGTTTCGTCATTCAAGCCGGATTTCACCCGGGAATGATTGCGCCGCTCGTCCGCTACGCGGCGACCGAAATAGATGTCATGAACGGCGCAATTGTAGGGAGCGTGATTCATGATAAAGGAGGCTTGCCGTATACGACAGGACTCGAAGAGCTCGTCAGTTCATTTGGTAACTACAAGAGTGAAGCGTTTCGCGAAGGGCGCTGGCAGAAGCTGAAATACTCAGATTTTCCGACGATCGAGTTCGAATACGGTTTCGGCGAGTTACCGGCCTACCCGATGGAGATGACTGAGCTGCGCCGCCTTCCCGCGCTAATGCCGGAGCTGCAGCATGCCGGCTTCTTTGTTGCGGGGTTCAACTGGTTTGCGGACTACCTGGTTACGCCGCTGATCATGCTGGGTTCACGTATTGCGCCGCATCGGAGCGTCGCTCCGCTGGGCCGCTTGTTGAGTTGGGCGACAGAGAAGTTCAACAAGGCTCCTTTCGGCGCGGTCGTGCAGGTCGATGCGGACGGTGAGTGCAATGATGAGCCGGTCCGGTTTCGACTGTCCCTGTTCCACGACAGCACCTATGTGCTGACGGCTGTCCCGGCCTTTGCGATGATCAAACAAATGCTAAAGCGGAAGGTTCAGCCCGGAATCCACCTGATGGGGCTCTGCTGCGACCCGGTTCAACTGCTCGAGGATATAGGGAATACGGACGTATCGATCTACCGGCGAAGCACGGAGGCCGGTGTCGGTGCGCCTCCGACTTCGTAAAGGCGTATACTACGCCTGAGCATTGGGGAGTGCGGTGAGCGAAAATCGTCGACTGGGGAGGACGGCTGGCCTGTTGGCCGTTCTGACAGGGGTCTTTCTCGGGATCGGCGGCTACACCTTCCTGTACGCGGAAGGCTTTTCGTACATGAGCGACGACCCGGCAGTCTGCGTCAACTGCCACATCATGCAGCCGCAGTATGACTCGTGGCAGAAAGCCAGCCATCATGCGGTAGCAAACTGCGTCGACTGTCATCTGCCGCACCAGTTCCTTCGCAAGTACCTGGCCAAGGCCGAAAATGGCTGGCATCACTCGAAAGGCTTCACGCTGCAGGATTTTCATGAGCCCATCATGATCAAGGGTCCGAATGCCCGTGTCCTGCAGGGAAACTGTCTTGCCTGTCATTCGGATCTCGTTCACGACCTGGTCGTCGGCGTAAACGGCACCGAGGAAGACGTACGCTGCGTGCATTGTCATGCTGACGCCGGCCATGGCGAAACGGCTGGCCTGGGCGGGCCGGAACTCACAGTTTCAACAGAGGATCGATGAAGATGATCAGACATCAGCGCGGATGGACCACAACGAGCGTTGCGGCAGCCATTGTGGTGGTCGCTATTGCAACGGCAGCGATCACGGCGCTGCTCGTCAGTATTTTCGAGCGAAAGAGCGAAGCGCGAACGCCGTTCGTGCGATTGGTCGAAGTCACGGAAGACACGACCGATCCGGCTGAGTGGGGCGTCAACTGGCCCAAACAATACGATTCCTACCTGCGTACGGCCGAGGCCACGAGAACCCGTTTCGGCGGTCACGGGGGCAGCGAGGCTTTGCCCGAGCAGAAGATCGAACGTGATCCCTGGCTCAAACGGATGTTCCTCGGCTATGCATTCTCGATCGATTACCGTGATCGTCGCGGTCATGCTTACATGCTGGTCGACCAGGAAGAAACGGAACGCCAGTCGAAGCCGCAAACGGGCTCCTGCCTCCACTGTCATGCCTCGATCATGCCCCTGTACCGAAAGCTGGGTGACGGTGATGCGGTAGCGGGCTTCGAAGAGAGCTACCAGTACTCTTACAAGGAGCTTAACGCGGAACTGCACGACATGGGGCATGCGCATCCGGTCTCGTGCGTCGATTGTCACGCTCCGGACACGATGGCGCTTCGTGTCACGCGGCCAGGGTTCATATTCGGTATCCAGGCGCTTGCCGAAGGTGACGCGCCCGTACCGCATCTTCCGACGGTCGAGAAATGGCGCGACGGAGGACGGCAAATGCCATACGATCCCAATGTCGACGCGAGCCGTACCGAGATGCGCAGCTTCGTTTGCGCACAGTGCCACGTCGAGTATTACTGTGCGTCGAACATGAAGCTCACCTTCCCGTGGGGTGACGGGTTGACCGCGGACGATGTAGAGACGTTCTGGGACAACATCACGTTCGACGATGGCCAGCGGTTCTTCGATTACAAGCACGCCGAGAGCGGCGCCGAGATACTCAAGGCGCAGCACCCCGAGTACGAGTTATGGAGCCAGGGTATCCATGCGCGCAGCGGCGTCGCCTGCGCCGATTGCCACATG
>JANQGP010000063.1 GCA_028277265.1 Woeseiaceae bacterium
GACTCCCGCACATCGCGCTGCGGCGGCGTATGCCGATTGCGTGTTACGCGGTCACGGTGAAAGTCGCGGCGATCATGACGCGGCTCCCAGCGGTCGCCACGGTAGTAACGATTGATCGTTACGTTCGGGCGTCGCACGTAGGTGGTGTTGTAGATCTGGATGCTCGGCCTGCGGTACCACCAGCGGTCCCAGTAATGGTGACCGTAGTAGGGATGGCCGCGATAGCTGTGGTGATAGACGTGGAGACTATCGGACAACCAGCCGATCGTGAACGCCGTCGTGACGCCCCAGAAGTACCCTCGATCGAAGTGGTACGCCGAGGAATACGGGTAGTAGTAAACCGGGTAGGCGCGCGGATAGTAGTAGTACACGCGGCGGGGCTGGTAGACGACGACGCGCTCGGGCTCATAGTAGGGCACATAGATCACGTCGTCGTTGACGGGCGTAATCTCGATCGCACCGTCATTGCGGGTGACCTGCTGGTAGTCGTCGCTCTTCAGATTGCCTGCGGCATAGGCGCGATCCCTGAACGACTCGATCGCCGTGACGACGTCGGCCTGCTGCCCGACGACAGCTTCACCGAGCCGCCAGGTCCAGTCGATGTCGTCATTCAGGAGCTGGACGACTTCAGGATAGTTGAGCAGGGCAACGACCGCGTCGTCCCACTCGGGGTCCGGTTTGAGTGACGGGTCGTCCTCGAGCGCTTCGAGAAAACGACCGGCCTCGACGATCTGCAACGGATAGGCAGATGCCGGCAGGACGATGGCCAGCAGGTCATCCGGGTACAGCGCGATCGGCCCGACGAGTTCCTCGAGCTCCGATTCGGACAGCAACGGAATGTCCTCGTTACCGAGGGGCTCGACCTCAGGCTTGACACCATAGGCCGGCTCATACGCGCCGAGCACGACGCCGTCTTCGTCGACGGGTGTCTGCGCGAATGCGATGCCGGGTGCGGCAACGAGCAGCATCAATGCAGCCTGGATCTGGATCTTCATTCCTGCCTCCCGGTCCGGGTTCGATACGGACCTGTTCATCCTGATTGAAAGGCTACCGCAGGCAAGCTGAACCACGCCTTAACTGGCAAAAATCCCGGCACCCACTGGCAAGAAAACCGGCACTTGAAACTCGGCGCGAATCGGGGGAACCTTTTACCGGCAAGACACGTCCGTTCCCTTATCCTGATTACCCTGGACGAAGCAGCAACGAGTATGAAGTCCCGCGCAGAACTGTTGGCAGAGATAGAAGAAAAACGTTTGGAAGACAATCGTTTATCTGAAGAAGTTAATGTTCTTTCTATAGAGGAGCCGGATGCCGGTTCGGGCTATGACCCGTACGATTACCCCGGGCGCAGCAAGGAACTGCCCGATGGCGCCGACATCACGCTGCGGCGTCAGGCCGTCATGCGACGCAAACGACGCCGCTGAACGACGCCCCGGCTAGTCGTCGCCGCCGTGCCAGGCGATGAATTTCCAGCCGTTTTCCGTGCGAACGAGCACGTCCGTGTACCGACCGTTGCGCATTTCGACGTCGCCGCCCTTGGGCTTGTACGCGATGGAATAGAGGTAGTGAGCGACCGCGACGTCGCCTTCGACCGTGATGGACAGGGGATAGAGCTCATAGCGCTCGATGCGCCCGACTTGCTCGCCGAAACGCGCCCACGCCGACGTCGAATTCTTGCTGCGCGGCGCCGGCGAGCCTTTTGTCCAGCCCATGAACTTGTCCGCCAGCACGTCGTCCACGCGGTCCTGGTCGCCTTTCCGGTCGGCATCCCAGACGTTTTCGATGACGAGCAGTACATTGGCTTCGTCATCGCTGGTGTCCTGCGCGAGTGCGGCAGGCACCACGATAAGCAGAAGAACAGCAATACCCAATTTCGTGTGCAGAGTCATGGTCGCACCTCGTGTCTCCCCAAAAACCTGTCGCCGAGTGTAGACAGTGTGACGGAGCACCACAATCGGCGCAGCCGGCATCAGGTACCGAAGACGAGCGTCGAGAGTCGATCCAGATCGGATCGCGAGATGGGCTCGGCGGCCTCGTGGGTGAAAATGCCGAGCAAGTCGTTCACGGTCAGGTATTCCGGGTGATGCGCTTCGAGGATCATTGCGTATTCCAATTCCTTGGCACCGCGAACGAGCACGAGCTGGTAGATATGCAGAGCCAGATCATGTGCACCGCTGAGTCGCATCAGGTCGCCCACTTCGGTGCGGCTTTCGGGCAGACGAATCGTGCCGATGTACAGTGTGTTCTTGCGGATATCCCAGCCGCCTTCCTTGAACGTCTCACCGATGGAATCGCCGGCCAGGACGCGCGAATGCGCATCGTTCCATCCGGTGTCCGCGTCTTCGGCGAACTGCACGACCGCGTACGTACGGCAGGTTGTGTGGTCGCCTTCGTAGCTGAAAAGGCTCGAGCGCCGTAGCCCGGCCTCGCTCGCGAGTACATCGATGCCGTAGCTGCCAAAGCGCTGTTCGATGCGCTCGCTGTTGAGGACGACGGACTCGGTCGCGCACGCGCTGAGCACGGCGGCGAGAACGCTGGGCGGGAAATGGGTCTGGCGCATGCGGCGGGATGAGCTAAAAATTCCGGTGCACCATATACTGTGGGCCTCGGGCCGTAAAGGAGGGAGCCGATGCGGGCAATGGAGCTCAGGGCGACGGGCAGTATCGAATCGAATCCGCAGCCCCTGCACCTGGTGGAGCGCCGCGACCCGGAGCCGGGTGCCGGCGAGATACTCGTCGCGGTGTCCGTGTGCGGTGTGTGCCACACGGAGCTGGACGAAATCGAGGGCCGGACGCCGCCGCCGCGGTTACCCGTGATTCCCGGTCACGAAATCGTCGGTACCGTTGCGGCGCGTGGTGAAGGCGCCAACCGATATGCCGGCGGAGAACGTGTCGGTATCGGCTGGATTCACTCGTCGGACGGCGGCGTCGACGAGAACCTGAGTGCGTCTTTCCGGGCGACGGGCCGCGACGTCGATGGCGGCTACGCCGGCTACGTGGTCGTGCCCGAACGCTACGCGTACCCGATTCCCGCGGTCTTCAGCGACGCCGAGGCTGCACCCCTCCTGTGCGCCGGCGGCGTCGGCTACCGCGCTCTGATGCTCGCCCGGCTCGAGGACGGTGACGTGCTGGGCCTGACGGGATTCGGTGGCTCGGGGCACCTCGTACTGCAAACGGCCAAATACCTTTACCCCTCGAGCCCGGTGTTCGTTTTTGCGCGCAGTGAGAAAGAGCGGGCATTCGCCCTCGAGCTCGGTGCCGACTGGGCCGGTGACACGGCCGCTGTGCCCCCGGTCGCGCCTCGGGCGATCATCGACACGACGCCGGCCTGGAAGCCGGTGCTGGCGGCGCTCGAATGCCTGCAGCCGGGCGGACGACTGGTCATCAATGCGATTCGAAAAGAGGCCGGAGACCGCGACCTTATGGCGACGATACGCTACGAGGACCATCTCTGGATGGAGAAGGAAGTGAAGTCCGTTGCCAATGTCACACATCACGATCTCGAGGCGTTCCTGCCT
>JANQGP010000378.1 GCA_028277265.1 Woeseiaceae bacterium
GTCGGGCGCGATCTCGTTTGCGGCGGCGGGCTCGGGCATCGCCTGCAGGACCAGCAGCAGGGCAAGTAACCACAGGAATGAGCGCAGATCGTTCTTGGCGAATTGCATTTCGGCCTCCCTTGTCGATGCTTTTATTAGAAGGCGGCAATCGGCCGCGGCGAGGCCCGTGTCATGGCAATGCACCGGCGGAATGTGGCAAATTGTGGCCGTTAGAGAAGGAGGCCGGGATGGCTAAGCGAATCGCGATCGTCGAAGACGAAGCGGCAATCCGGGACAACTATGCGTCGGCGTTTCGCCGCGAGGGCTACGTCGTCGACGGCTACGACGCGCGTCAGCCCGCACTCGAGGCATTCGAAACCCGGCTGCCCGATCTCGTCGTTATCGACATCAATCTCAAGGACGACGTCGAAGGCGGTTTCGAGCTCTGCAGGGAGTTGCGCGCCCGCACGGCGGACCTGCCGATCATCTTCCTGACGGCCCGCGACAGCGAGTTCGACGCGGTGTCGGGGCTCAGGCTCGGCGCCGACGATTACCTGACAAAGGACATCAGCCTGCCGCATCTGATGGCACGAATCGCCGCATTGTTCCGGCGTCTCGACGCAATGCAACAGCCGCAGGGCAACGAGGGTCGCATCACGCGCGGTGAGTTGTCGATCGACACGGAACGCATGACCGTCCACTGGCACGACCACGCGGTCGGCCTGACGTTGACCGAGTTCTGGCTCGTGCATGCCCTGGCGCGTTACCCCGGCCACGTGAAGAACCGGCAGCAGCTCATGGACGCCGCGCAGGCCGTGCTCGACGACAATACGATCACGTCACACATCAAGCGCATCCGCCGCAAGTTCCATGCCATCGATCCGGACTTCGACGCGATCGAGACCGTCTATGGCATGGGTTATCGCTGGCTCGCCGACTAGTTTGCGATGAACCTCCGGCGTCAGTTGCTGCTCGTCAGTCTGCTGACCCTGTTGCTGCCGTGGGCCGGCTGCGAGTTCATTCGCGAAACCGAGGTCGCGCTCCGCGACGGCCAGCAGCAGATGCTGGCGGGCACCGCCCGCGCGATCGCCAAGTCGCTCCAGCAATATGACCGGGAGTTCCCGCGGCCCGAGGCGGGATTCCTGACCGACGACCAGCTCTACGTTCATGCACTGTCATCGCGTCCCCGAATCGACGGCTACGTCGACGACTGGTCGATCTCCAGCGATTCACTGAGAGAGATACGCGGTGTGGATGGGCCGGTGAAGTTCGCGCTGGGCGCCTACGATTCGAGCGTCTACCTGTATGTCGAAGTCACCGATCGGGAGATCGTCTATGCGACGGCACAGTCGATTCTGATCGAGAGCGGATCGCGGTTTGCCGACCGCGTGATCCTCGCCAGCGCGAGCCCATCGTACCTGCACGAAGCCGTATCGTTCGCGGCCGAGGCGCCCGGACCGATTCGCAGCTACAAACGAAGCGCCAACAGCTTCGCGCCGGAGCCATCGATCGAGGCCTTCTGGCAGGACATTCCGGGCGGCTATCGCGTCGAGGCCCGGATTCCGACGGGCGAGCTGGGCACGCATCTCGGCGTCATCGTCTACAACACGGACGACGACACCGGGCGCGGCGTGCTGAGCAGTTCTTTCTCGGGCCGCGGCCCGGGAATGGCGATGCGGGAGATCCCGGAACTCAACGAGATTGCTGCGGCGCTCGTCCAGGACGGGATGCGACTGACATTGACGAACGCCAGTGGCTGGCGCGTAGCTTCAGCCGGTTCCGTGCGTCATGGCGACGGCGCCGAGTCCGGAATTGCAAGCCGCATCTACGGACTCCTGATGGAACCGGGCGTCGACGCGGCCCTCGCGGGGCCCGACCCGCTGGGCCGTGAGCGACAACCCTACGTTGCTTCTGCGCTCGACGGCCGCGAGTCGTCGAGCTGGTTCCGCAGCTTCGAGAGCGGCCGGGCTGTCGTCGCAGTCGCCGCGCCCGTGACGGCGAACGGCGAGGTCGCCGGCTCCGTCATTCTGCAACAGGGAACCGATGCAATACTGAGTCTTCGCAATGCCGGCCTGTCGCGCCTGATAAACCTCACCCTCGTAACGACGATCGTCGTTGCCGCGGTATTGCTCGGCTATGCCACCTGGCTGTCGCGACGAATTCGCGCTTTGTCGATCGCGGCGGAAGAAGCCCTCGAGAACGAGCAACTCACGAAGAGCCTGCCCAGCGCGCTCGCCGAAGACGAGGTTGGCGACCTGTCGCGCAGTTTTTCCTGGGTACTCCGGCAACTCGGCGAGTACAACGAGTACCTCCGTTCGCTCGCGTCGAAGCTGTCCCACGAACTTCGCACGCCCCTTGCGATCGTCACGTCGTCGCTCGAGAACCTCGAGCATGAACCG
>JANQGP010000401.1 GCA_028277265.1 Woeseiaceae bacterium
CTCAAGGGCTTCGGCCTCAAGGGCCAGCGCATGCGCTCGTTGCTCGTCGACCGGCTCTACAAAATGGTGCGCAGCGGACAGATCCTCGAGAACCGTCGCGGTGAGTTCTGCCTGACGGCCAAACTCGACCTTGTGACAGGCACCGTGAGCGGCCACCGCGATGGCTTCGGCTTCGTCGTGCGCGACGACGGCGAACCCGAAGACGTCTATTTGTCTGCTCGCGAGATGCGGCCGGTCTTCGATGGGGATCGCGTCGCGATTCGTATAATCGGCACCGATCGTCGCGGGCGCCCCGAAGGCGATCTCGTCGAGGTCCTCGAGCGAGGCCGTCGCGAGATCGCCGGGCAGTTCATCCGCGAGCGCGGCATCGGTGTCGTAATACCCGACAATACCCGCATCGCCCATCGCATACTGATCCCAAAGAAAGAGTGGGGAAACGCTAAACCGGGCCAGTTGGTGGTCGTCGAGATCCTGGACTACCCGACCCAGGTCGAGCAGGCAACGGGCCGCATCGTCGAGGTGATCGGCGCGCCGGACGAAAAAGGCATCGCCACGGACATCGCGATTCGATCGCACGCGATTCCACACCGCTGGCCGGACGCCGTTCTCGATGAAATCGAGCGTTTCGGCACCAAAGTCCCGGGCAGAGCGAAAGAGGGGCGCTACGACCTGCGCGATATCGACCTCGTGACGATCGACGGCGCGGACGCGCGCGATTTCGACGACGCCGTGTATTGTGAACGAACAGACAGCGGGTGGATTCTGTTCGTGGCCATTGCCGATGTATCGCACTACGTGGAAGCCGGCTCGTCCCTCGATACGGAGGCCATTCGCCGCGGCACGTCCGTGTACTTTCCCGATCGAGTTGTGCCGATGCTGCCCGAGGTGTTGTCGAACGGCCTTTGTTCCCTGAACCCGAAGGTCGACCGCCTGTGCATGGTCTGCGAAATGCGCGTCAACCCGCAAGGGAAGGTCACGCGGTCCACGTTCTACGACGCCGTGATGCGCTCGAAGGCGCGCCTCACCTACGGCCAGGTGAATGCGCTGCTCGAAGGCAAGTCGAAGAAATCCGTACCGAAGCCATTGCAATCGCCGATTCGCGAACTGCGCTCGCTGTACAAAGCCCTGGCAAAGGCGCGTGAGCGACGCGGCGCTATCGAGATCGACCTGCCGCAGACGAAGTTCAAGCTCGACAAGAATGGCGAAATCGATCGTATCGAGGTCGTGCCTCGAAACGACGCGCATCGGCTCATCGAAGAGTGCATGATTGCGGCGAACGTGCAGGCCGCGAAGTTCCTGAAACGGCACCGCATTCCGGGCCTTTACCGGGTCCACGCGAGGCCCGATCCCGACCGCTTCGGCGAGCTGCGGCTTTACCTGACGGGGCTGGGTCTCAAGGTCGCACACCCGGAGCACGTGCAACCGAGGGATTTCACGAAGCTGATACGTGAGACCGCCGACCGGCCCGACGCGACAGCGATCATGATGACCATGCTTCGTTCACTGACGCATGCCGAGTACTCTCCGGAGAATATTGGTCACTTCGGCCTGGCGCTCGATTCTTACGCCCACTTCACGTCGCCGATCCGACGCTATCCGGACCTGCTCGTGCATCGCGCGATCCGTCACATCACGAGCGGCGGCAAGCCGGGGCGCTTTCGATACGGCAGTCCGGAAATGGAGCGGCTCGGGACGATTGCCTCGGCGCACGAGAGGCGCGCCGAGGATGCGACGCGTGACGTCGAAGCCTGGCTCAAGTGCCAATAC
>JANQGP010000432.1 GCA_028277265.1 Woeseiaceae bacterium
TTGACGCCCAACTGGCAGACGCGTCTGCCCGGCTGCGCCTATGACGGCGACGAGCCGGACGGCTACATGTCGGTCGGCGAGCTGATTCGGTTCCTCGACGACTATGCAGCGAACACGAACGCGCCGGTCGTCACCGGCTGCGAAGTCACGTCCGTGCGCAAGATCGCTGAACACTATCGCGTGACGACGAGTCAGGGCACCTGGACTGCGCGCGCCGTCGTGCTGGCCACGGGCGCCTGCAACGCGCCTTCGGTGCCGAAGGCAGCCGGCGAACTGCCGGCAACGATCACCCAGCTGACGCCGTTCGACTACCGTTCGTCCGAGAGCGTGCCCGAGGGCGGCGTGCTCGTCGTCGGCGCATCGGCCACCGGTTTGCAGCTCGCCGACGAGCTGCTGAAATCCGGCCGCGACGTAATCCTCGCGGCGGGCGAGCACGTACGCATGCCGCGGCGCTACCGTGGCAAAGACATTTTCTACTGGATGACGCGTTGCGGCATCCACGATGAATGCTATACCGACGTCGAGGACATCGCGCGCGGCCGCAGGCTGCCGTCGCCGCAGCTGGTCGGATCGCCGGACCTGCCGATCCTCGACCTGAACTACCTGCAAGACCAGGGCGCCAGGATCGCCGGCCGCTTCATGCGCGTCTGGAATGGTGAGGCACAGTTCTCGGGATCCCTGGGCAACGTCTGCGCGCTGGCGGACCTCAAAATGCAGCGCCTCCTGAAGCTCATCGACGAAACGGCGGACAGAGACGGAGCACCGGCGGCAGAAACGTTCGCGCCGACGCGCGTCGACGACGACCCCGTGCTGAGCCTCGACCTCGAGAACGTGAACAGCGTGATCTGGGCGACGGGTTTCCGGCCCGATTACAGCTGGCTCGACGTAGATGTGCTCGATCGCAAGGGCCAACTGCGTCACGACGGCGGCATCGTCGACAGCGAAGGACTGTATGTTCTCGGCCTGCCGCTGATGCGGCGCCGCAAGTCCAGTTTCATCTTCGGCATCGAAGACGATGCCCGCGACATCGCCGATCACCTGACCGGCTACCTGTCGACCCCTGTAAGGAGAGCATCATGACCTTCATCCGGACCGTGCGCCCGGCCGACGCCTCGGGCGATGTGCGCGAGATGTACGAACGCCAGGAAGACTACTGGGGTTACGTACCGAACTACGCCAAAGCCTTCAGCCACCGGCCCGAGGCGCTGGCGCGCTGGGGACGGCTGCTGGCGGAGCTCCGGCGCCCGACAGACGACCGCCGCTTCGAGCTGGTGACGTTCGTGGCCGCCTACGCGCTCAAGAACAGCGGCTGCACATTGGTCCATGGCAAGGAGCTTGCGAGCTTCATTGGCGAAGACGCAGTGATTGCGATTGCGAACGGCCGCGAAGCCGACGTGCTGCCGGACGTCGACGTCGCCATCGTTCAGTTCGCGCGCCAGATCGCGAAGGATGCGACGAAGGTGACCTCCAGCCTGGTCGACCGGCTGAAGTATCGCCACGACCTGACGGACGCCGAAGTATTCGACATCGCCGCGCTCGCGGCCGGCCGCGCGTTCTTCGCCAAGCTGCTCGACGGTCTCGGGGTCGAGACCGACCGCACGTGGAAGGTACTGAACGCAGACTTCCGCGAACACTTGAGTATCGGCCGCCCGATGGATCTCCGCGAGCCGGAGCAACTGCCGGCCGACCACGCTGCGTGACACAAGAAGGAGTACGACCATGAAATACAACAGCATCCTGGGAACCGTCGGTAACACGCCGCTGGTCAAACTCAACAAGCTCGGCCCCGAGGGCGTCAACGTTTGGGTCAAGGTCGAGGCCTTCAACCCGATGGGTTCGGTGAAGGATCGCATGGCGCTGGCCATGATCGAGGACGCCGAGAGAAGCGGCGCGCTGCAGCCCGGACAGACCGTCGTCGAGGCGACGAGCGGCAACACCGGCATCGGTCTCGCCATGGTCTGTGCGCAGAAGGGCTATCCGCTGGTCGTGACGATGGCGGAGAGCTTCAGTGTCGAGCGCCGCAAGCTACTGCGGTTCCTGGGCGCGAAGGTCGTACTGACGCCGGCCGCCGAGAAAGGCACCGGTATGATGAAGAAGGCCGAAGAACTCGCTGCGAAGCACGGCTGGTTCCTGACGAAGCAGTTCGAGAACCCGGCCAACGCCGATGTGCACTACCGGACGACGGCTCGGGAAATCCTCGCCGACTTCGGCGACGAGCCCGTGCATGCCTGGGTATCGGGCTTCGGCACGGGCGGTACGATGCTCGGCGTATCGCGGGCGATGCGCGAGGCAAGCCCCGGCACGCGCATCATCGCGGCCGAACCGGACAACTCGCCGATCCTCGGCGCCGGCATCCCGCAGCCGCGGGACGAGGACGGCAGGCCCGATGGCAGTCACCCCCTCTTCCGTCCGCACCTGATGCAGGGCTGGAGCCCGGACTTCATCTCGGACCTGACCCAGGCCGCCGTCGACGATAAGCTCATCGACGACATCGTCGCCGTCAATGGCGACGATGCGATGGCCACGTCCCGGGCACTCGCTCAGCAGGAAGGCATCTTCGTCGGCACATCCTCGGGCGCCACGCTGGCGGCCGCCCTCGAGTACGCGAGGACGGCGCCGACGGGTGCCAACATCGTCGCGATGCTGCCCGACACCGGCGAACGCTACCTGTCCACGCCGCTGTTCGGCGAGATCGGCGAAGACATGACCGAGGAAGAAGTTGCGCTGTCG
>JANQGP010000462.1 GCA_028277265.1 Woeseiaceae bacterium
CCCCCTACGGCCAGTCCCGGCTGACGGTCATGAACGAGCCCCGCGTCTGCAATGCGAGGGACCAGAACGAGATCGGCGCACCGAAATCCCCCTCCATCGGGAACAGCATGACGTTGACCGGGATCCCCGACGGGAGCTCACGCGTCGCGCTGCGGAAGATATTGAGGCGCTCGACCGCACCGACTACCCGCTGGTTGGTCGTCGCCGCGGACATCGTCGGCATGCCGTCGACGATGAGGATGATGTTGTCGGGGCGCGGCGACAACGACTTGGCAACCGCGAAAGCCGAGTGCATGTTCGTGCCGTTCTTCGGCGGCGTGCGGCGCAACACCCTAACCGCCTCATCGAGTTGCACGCCATCGCCCGCCGTCAGCCAGACCCCCTCGGTACCCTTGATCACAGGCTCCGTGACATTGTTGAACATATAGATCTGGTACAGGTCGTCTTCGCTGAACTGCGCCGTCAGCCAGTCGACCGTCGCAATGACCTGGCGCCACTTGCGTGAGCGCAGCTGTTCCGACTCGGGAAGATTGCGGCGCCGGAGTACGTTGACGAGCCTGTCGCTGAGCATGCTGGCCGACCGATCGATGAGAATCAGCGTTCGCTCGCCGCCAAGCCGCAATCCGGTCAGGTATTGCCGGTCGCCGTCGCCCTTGAACTCGCGAATCTGCTCGCCCGCCTCGTCCTCTTCCTGCTTGATCGCGAGGAGCCGCTTGACCTCATCCTCCAGCGATTTGATGTCGGACTGCAGCTTCTCCACGCGCTCTATTTTCGCCAGGGTGTCCTGATCGTATTTGTCGAGTTCGGCCTGCAGCTCCTGGATCAGCGCGATAATCTGGGCGATCTTGCCGTCGGCATCGTCCTTTTCCGTCTCGAGCTTCTGCATCGTGTTGCGCATCAGCGCGAGATTCTTGCGGCCTTCGAGCACTTCGAACTCGAGTCGATTCGTCTCGGCCATCAACTCGCTGTTCTCGTTTTCGCTCGTTGCGTTGACGTGCGAATTGATGATCATGAAGAACAGTATGACGGCACCGAACCCGCAGCTCATGCAATCGAGGAACGACATGCTGAAGACTTCGCTCTGCCTGCGTTTACGGACCATCGCACCGCTCCACGAAAATCATGCGCAGTTCGATCCCGGGCGTCCCGACGCGCAGGACGTCACCGGACTGCAACGAAGCCGAACCGTCAATTCGGTATCCATTGAGGTAGGTACCGTAACGGCTGTGGTCGGTGACGACACACTGGCCGTCCACGGTCGCGATCTCACAATGCCGGCGCGATACGCCCGCCACGTCCTGACCGAGATCGAGCCAGCGCTCGCCATCGACGGCCTGTGAGCCGAGCACGAGCGATTCTCCGTTGATCGAGACCGCGTGGTGACCGAGAAGAACGTGTGTCGGTCGTTCGCCCTGTCCACTCTCGACCGGCGCGACCTCGACCGGCGACTGGTCCCAGGCGAGATGCCGGACAAGCGTTATGGCGGTCCCGGGGCGACCTTCGACGCAGCGTCGCGCGAGACCTCGTGCCGTAGCCCCGGGCTCGAGCAGGTAGACCTCGCCACCGACGCGCGCCTTCAGTGTATCGGCAAGGCCGGGCATGCGCGCGGCGCGATCCGACAACTGCAATGCCGGCGTCTCGCCTGCTCGTACCAGCGCGCGCAGGTTGCTGACGATCGACTGATAGACCGGGCCGGCTGCCGCGACGAGTTCAACCGAAGCGATCTCCGCTTGGTGCGCGATACCGCGGTACCCGACTTCCATCGGCACGCTGTCCTGCATTGCTGCCGTCCCGAGCCAGCCAAGTACGCTGTCCTGCAGGGCCTGTTCCGTTTCCGCCGTGTGCAGCGGATCGAAACGCGACTGCTGCACGAACGTCTCGGCAATCGTCCTCAGCCACAGATCGTAAAGATCGAGCATTCCACACTCATCGACAACGACATTGCGCTCCAGCTGTGCCTGGCCTTCCTGAGACAAGCGGCTCAGCATGGCCGTGTGCAGGCTCAGGTCGACGTTGATCGGCACGCCATGCGCATACTGCCGGCGGGTTGCGGAGACCGCGGCGTCGACGAGCCCGACGACCGGGATGTCGAGATCGAGTGCGATACCGAGAAGCAGGCCGAGATGCCCGTTGCCCATGTAGGCCGGCACCGCCAGTGCCAGACGGTCTCCGGGTTTTGCGGCTCGTTGCCACATATCCTCGAGCTGGCGGCTGACCAGGTCCGCCGTCGTCAGGTGGCGGAACTGCGGGTCAGCCAGCGGCTGCGTGTCGAGATGCGCGAAATAGCCGTGGTGGATACGGCGCGGTTTGAGACTCGCGCTCGCCCAGGCCGTTCGCCCCGTTGTAACGCCGTCATCCTCGAGCAACGCGAAGCCGGGCTCGCGGTAGAGAATACGATTCCCGTCCGAGAGCAGGATGCCCGCGTCGTTCAGATGTGCGGCCAGCAGGGTCATCGCCCGGCCGTCAATCTGCCTTCAGGTGACGAATGACCTTGTCGTCACAGTAGTTTTCGCTGTCGAACACGAGACGCTCCTGCATGAGCTGCAGCTGGTGGACCAGGAACATCAGGAAGATGCTGATCAGCAGTGCGATGAAGGTCGAGTTGAACGCAACGCCGAGGCTTTGCGTCACGCCGGCGATGTCGCCCTGAACGGCCTTGTCGGCCTGAGCGAGCGCCTCACCGATACCGCGCACCGTGCCAATGAAGCCGATCGACGGGATGGCCCACGAGATGTAGCGGATCATCGCAAGCTCTGACTCGAGGCGCTCGGCTTCGGACTCACAGATGGTGTGCGTGCTGCTCGAGACGTCCTGGATACTGCGCGTCGATGCGAATCGACGCAACGCGTTGAGCAGCGCGCGCGGCAATAGCATCTGCTGCCGATCGTCGGGCAAAGCCTGCACCTGCCTCGCGAATTCTCGCGTGTCCTCGGGGAGTATTCGCATGCCCTCCGGCACCTGAACCAGGTCGACGTCGAGCAACTTGCGCTCGGCCATCATCTTGCGCGCTTTGTAGCCCATGATCGCGAGCGCCCAGAACATCAGAATGAAGCAGGCTTCCTGCTCGAGGTCCTTTACGAGCACCCAGACACTGCGTTCGCGAACGTAATCGGGATCCGCCTCGGCCAGCATGTTCTGCTCCTCGATGACCGCCGCGGCATTGGGCCGAACGACCGACACGTAGAACGCATGGACGATGATGATGGCAATGATCAGGGCAAACAGCTGGTAGACGAACTCGACCGGGATGTTCTTCTTGTTCATGGAATGGAACTCAGTATGGCTACGACTCAAATGTCGACAGGAAACGCGATGTTCTGTTCGAAGCGCACTTCCTCGGTGGGGTTGAAGTCATCGTCCTCGGCATCGGACCAGTCTTCGTCGAGCCCGAGCAGTTCATCGATCTCCTCCTCGGTGACCTCGTCCCCGGGCGCCGGCGCTTCCTCGACCGCAGGCGACTCGGCATCCGGGCCATCAGTCTCGGTATCCTGCGCCCAGCTCGCTGTCGCGACAAGAAACGCAATCGGAATCGTCAGGTACAGTCGGAACACGCGCTTCCCTCCTCGAAAAACCTAAGGGTTTTGACCATGCCCGGCCTCGATTGTCTCACGTTTTTTAGTCGGCAAACCGCGCGATGCGGAAACCGACATCGGGCCGCGCGTCGGCGCCGAAATCGCGGTAGCTGAGCCGCAACTCACTCACGCCGGCCTGCCGCCAGCTCGAACCGCGTATGACATGGCGCGTGCCGCGGCCGGGACCGACCGGATCGACAACGGGCGTCGACAAACCGGGTGTCGGCACCGTGTAGTAGTCGTTGACCCACTCCGCGACGTTTCCGGCGCCATCGTAGATGCCGAGGGCATTCGGCTTGAAACTGCCGACCGGAGCGGTCGAAGCGAAACCGTCGTCGTAGGCCGGCAATATCGACGGCACGAGCTCGATCGCCGAGCGGTCTGCGAAATTGCCGGTCTCTTCCGGCGGCGGCCATTTCGAGCCCCAGGCGAACCTGCGCGGCTGCGACTGGCCCGAATACCGGATCGCGAGGGCCCATTCGGCTTCGGTCGGCAAGCGATACCCGTCCGACAGCGGGTACACAGGTACCCAGTTGCCGAATTCGTTCTTGTAGGCGGGTGTTCGCCCTTCCTTCTGGCTCAGCCAGTTGCAGTATTGCACGGCGTCATCCCACGTCACGTTCGCTACCGGGTTGTTGTCCGCCGATAGCGAGACGTGGATGCTGCTGCCGGAATCATGGTTGGCCCGGAACTCCGCGAACTCCCTGTTCGTGACCTCCTTGACGCCGATCAGGAACGGCCGGGTAACGGTCACCGGGACGATGACCTCATTGGCGCGGCGTCCGACCTCGGCACGGGATGCGCCCATCGAAAACGTCGCCGGCTCGACGCGGCGCATGGTCTGACCCGCCGGAGACTCGAGCGTCTTCGCGACACGCGCATCGGCGACCGCTTGCTCGCTCACCAGCCTGGCGGTCAGCGTTTGCGGGTAACCCGGCCGCGGCGTCACCGTACGCGACCAGTTCACGTAACCCCGCCGCCGCACTTCGACTGTATGCGGCGCGGAACTCAGGCGCACCGTGGTCTTGCCCTGACCGCGCGCACGACCGTTGACATAGACCGTCGCGTCTTCAGGCTGGACAACGACGGTAACCGTACCGAGCCGCGCCGACAGGTCGACCGTGATCGACTCGGACGCATTGGACTCGAGCCGAAGGTTGCGCCGCGTCACGCCGTAGCCTGCCTTCGAAAAGCCGAGCTCGTAGTCGACGTCGGGCGTCAGTGACAGCGTCAGCGGCGACTGCCCCCGGTAGCGTCCGTTGACCGTGACGTTCGCGCCTCTCGGTATCGTATTGACGATCAACCTCGCGTCGGCGGGCTGCAGCTGAATGACGGGCAGCGCCTGCGCAACGTTCGGCTCGGCCACGACAGTGCCGTCCCAGGCGCTGAATCCGTCCCTCGATACCGTGATGTCGTGGGATCCCTCGAGCAACTCTATCGTGGCGGGCGTCACGCCGACCTGCTCGTCCCCGGCAAATACCGTCGCCCCCGACGGCTCGGACTCGACCGTGACGTTCGCCCACCGGGGGACCAGCTGGACATGAAAGTCCTCGAGCCGGTCCAGACCCTCCATTTCTACGATGCCGTAGAACGGCAGGAACCGTTCAGACTCGACGCGTATCGAGTGCTCGCCGGGCTCCAGCTCGAGCGGGCCAAACGGCGCCTTACCGACCTGGCCTTCATCGACGGTCACAACGGCATCTACGGCAGGCTCGACCTGCACGAGCAATTGGCCGGGCTTCCTGCGCATGCGGAGGCTGACCGTCATGGACTGCTCGTCGCCGACAACGAAACTCTGCTTGACGTCGTAGTAGCCCTGTTTCCCGATGTTGACCGTGTAGTTGCCCTGGCGCAGCAAGATGCGATCGCCGACGGGGAGGCGAAACCAGCCACCGTCGATGTTGAAACTGTCGGGACCCGGCGGCTCGATTTCGAACTGCACCGACTTGGCGCTGAACAACAGGTACGATGCCAGCAACAGGAGCGCCAGTCCTATACCGATGATCGCGCGCAACGGGCTGCTGCGGTCTTTCTCGACGCGCGCTGCCGTATCCACGGCCCGCTTGAAGGCCGTCGGTGCTATCGCTTCCTCGTCGGGAATACCGTCGTCGGCGTCGACATCCGGCGGCCGCGTTACGTAAGCGCTGTCCTCGAGACGCACGTCGAATACGAGGCGCCCGCCCGCGTCGGCAACGACGATGCGACTCCCGTAAAACCTGAGTTCGTCTCCGTCGTGCAAGCGACGGCTGGTCTCGAGCGTTTCGCCATTCAGGGCGAGCGATGCGCTGCGGCCGACCGGCTGCACGAACGGCGTGCCGTCGAGCAGATCGATCAGCGCAACGGGCTCACCGCCCGGTCCGGGCAGGCGCACGTCGCAGTCACTGCTCGTGCCGACGCGAACGGGCAAGTCGCCCTCGGCCACACGTCGCTCGCCTTCGACGTCCCTGATGAACACGTGGTCGAACCTCAAATCGGCTCCTCGCAGCGGATAACGACGGGTTGCATGTCGATCTCGGGCGCCACCCGGAACTCCTCCCGCACGTCGCGGAATCCGGGCCGACTCCCCACCGCCACGTAGGTACCGGGACGCAAATCGAGGGCCGTAGTGGCGAAACTGCCGAGCACGCCGACCTTGTAGATCGTTACCGACGTCCGGTTGTCCGAGACGAGCTCCACGCGGACCGGTGTCGCGGCTCGCTTAAGCAGTCGCGAGAGTTCGTCGCGTTGTCCGGACAGACGAGGCCCTATATCGGGCATCCGCGTGATATCGACGACGAGCATCGTGGCCTCCTGCATCACCGACGGGATCGCCAGGCGATCCGGATCATGGATGTAGTCGTCGAGACGCTTGTGCAAGGCACTCATCTGCTGCGCTCTCGACAGTCCATCGATGGCAAACGACAGGTTCGCGTCGACTTCGAGGATGTCCTCATACGTTTTCGCCGCCGCATCCCAGTGCTCGGAGTTTTCGAGCGACACGGCTTCCTGCTCGAGCGTCGCGATACTGGACAGGCGCAGTCCCTGGTCAACCTGCATGAGCCCGTCCGCCGGCTCTTGCGACGACGGAATCAACTGCTGCGCCATGCGAAACGCGGCGCGCGCCGACAGGTAGTCGCCGGCAGCCAGGGCCTCCAGGCCTTCGCTCATGCGCGAGTCGAACAACAGTTCGGTTCGCGTCGCCTTGACTCGCTCGAGGCCTTCTGCGGCCGGCAGCCAGTTCGGGTCGAGATCGAAAGCCTGTGCAAAACTCGTTTCGGCGGCGTCGAGTTCGAGCTGCTCCTCGTACTCGAGCCCCTGGTCTACGAGTCGCAATACGGTTTCGAGGTTCCTCGCCCGCAGGAGACCCTCGCGCGCCTCGGGATGGTTTGGCGTAATGGCCACGGCCAGTTCGTAAAGCCGCAGTGACTCGGTACGGTCGCCTGCCTCGAACGCGGCTTTCGCGCCCTCCAGTGCCTTCCGGAACTCCGGCTCGACCCGATCGAACAATGGCTCCAGCACGGTCAGCGCATCGAGGTAGTGAATCTCGGCCGTCGCGAAGTCGCGACGCAGATAAGCTTCGTCGCCGGATTTGTAGAACTCCTGCGCGCGCCGATACTCGACCGGCGCCCAGCGTTGCACGCTCCGCCGTTCCAGCGTCTCGAAGTCCGACAGAAGCTCGCCGAGAATGCTCTCGACGTTGAAGCGGAGCTTGCCCTCTTCGTCCAGACCACTGTAGTCCGCTTCGTTCTCGTTGAATTCGATTGTCTCGCCTTCGAGCGCCGTGTTCTCGGGGACATACTCCCGCACCACGCGATTGCCGCCAGGTGACTCGTCATCGGCCACGTCGGCGGCGGCCGGGTCCTCGCTGGCCGGCGCCGGAATCGACGGCTCCGTGGACGGCTCGAGACGATCCGCCGAGGCCGGCCCGCCGTTGTCCACCGCATCGGGTAACAGGAAGACGACACCGATCAGCATCGCAACGAGGACGGCAAGGCCCGCACCGACGAGTCTCGGATTCAGGCCGCCGCGCGCCGGCGGCCGCGGCGTCGCATCGGCCGCCTCTGCAGCCGGACGGCGTACCGCCGGCACGGTCTCTATGCGCTCGTCTTCGGCCACCGGACGGGCCGCCTTGACGTGACGCGCGGGCCCGGGACGGAAACCCGCCGTTCGCAGGGTTTCGGCGACGCTCTCGGCCGCGGGACGATCTTCCGCGGCCATGCTGAGCATGCGGGTCACGAGTTCGAGGACCGGCGGCGGCACGTCCTCGCCCGACGCGGCAATCAGCGGTTCAGGCGTCGTCGCATGGATGCTCTCCGCCGACACGCCCGGTGGCCACGGCGGACGGCCGGAAACGAGCTCGTAGACGAGACAACCGAGTGCAAAGACATCATCGGCCGGACTCGCAGGGTCACCGGCAAGCACTTGCGGGCTCGATCCGATCAACGAGCCGCCCGAACGGCTGGTACCGTCGGCCACCGCGACACCGAAATCAGTCAGATACGGGGCGCCGTTGTAGTCGAGAAGGACGTTCGACGCTTTGAGGTCGCGATGCACAATGCCCTTGCCGTGCACGTAACGAAGGGCATCGACGACGAGCCCGATCGGACGCAGCACGTTCTCCAGCGTCTGTCCGGTCAGCGCGCCCAGGTCCGGACCGTCGACGTACTGCATGCTGTAGAACGCAAGGCCTTCATCTTCGTGGAACTCGAAGACACGCAGGATATGAGCGTGCATGAGCCGCAAGTTGGCCTGCCACTCGTCGCGCAGTCGCCCGGCCGCCCGTTGCGAGCCCGAGACGATCTTGAGCGCAACGCGCGCATTCGTCATGCGATCCCGCGCCAGCCAGGTCTCCGCCTCACCGCCCTGGCCGAGCCGGTGCTCCAGTGTATACCGCTCGGCGAGCCGGGTCCCTTTGGTGAGGTCGTGCATGACGGGCTAGCAGCCTGCTGAAAAAGTATTTGGTCGCTCAGCGCGCTCAGAGAACGGCTGCGGCGCGGCGCGCGCTGCCGCACAGGGCGGGACCCTTTGCAAAGCGGGCAACAAAGCTACAGCCTTGCTCTGGCGCGCCCTGCGGGTCAAATGCACAGAACTGCGCTCTGCGTTGCGCCTCTTGTAAAGGTGCCCAACCTGTACGGCGAGACGCGCCTTGATCGCAGTTCTGTGCATTTGACTGAGCATCCGAATACTATTTCAACAGGCTGCTACTTGTCGGATGCGTTCTCGG
>JANQGP010000466.1 GCA_028277265.1 Woeseiaceae bacterium
GGCGGCGCATCCTCTCAACATCGCCAGCGTCGGATTCAGCTCACGCTGTTTGCGCTGTTCGATGATGACGCGAAACAGCTCCCAGACGTCGTGCAACGACTCGAAGTAATCGCGACGATCACCGAGCACATGCGTCATGCGCACGAGCCCGTAGCTCTGAAGCTCGCGAATGCTGGTGCTGACATTGGAGCGTGCGACCGAGAGCAGATCGACGATCTGATCGGCATGCAATGGCCGGGGTGACAGATACAGCAGGGCCTGAATCTGTGCGACCGTGCGATTGGTGCCCCAACGTGTTCCCATCTCGCCCCAGTGCAGGACGTACTTCTCGACCGCCGGCGTCATTTTCATCGGTCCTTTCTCTTATTTCTGTCGCGACAGAAATAAGGTACCGGACACCGTATTTCCGGTGCAAGCCGGCGAAAGACGGACAGGGCCGAAATACGGTGTCCGGTACCCCATTTCCGGCTAGTTGGTTGCCGTCACTACGATGCGATGCGGCGCCGGCCAGCCCTCGACGGTACGCGTCGGGTCATCGGGGTCGAGTGCCTCGCGCAGTGACTCGAACGTCATCCACTCCGTACTGCGTTGCTCGTCGGTTGTCGTCACGGTCGTGTCGACGACGCGGATGTTGTCGAACCCGACCGACTCGATCCACGCGACGAGCTGCGGCACCGTCGGCAGATGCCAGACGTTGCGCATCCGTGCATAGCGACCGTTCGGAGAGCGCGATTCGAGGCCGTCACCCGGCAGGTGGATCGTCTCGATGACCAGCTGTCCGCCGGCTCGCAGCGTGCATCGAAGGTCCTCGAGATGCCGGAGCGGCTCGCGCTGATGGTAGAGAACGCCCATCGAAAACGTCGTGTCGAAGACCCGGTCGGCAGATGGCGTTTCTTCGAGCCGGCACGGCAAAACGAAAACGTCCGTTTCCTGCCTGAACACGTTGATCGCCAGAAATTGCATCGCGAACAACAACGTGGGATCGACACCGATGACGCAGGCGGCGCCGGCCTCGCGCATGCGCAGTGCGTAGTAGCCGTTGCCGCACCCCACGTCGAGAATGTTGCGTCCCTCGAGCGGATCCAGCGCATCGCGGACGCGGTCCCATTTCCAGTCGCTGTGCCATTCCGTGTCGATAGTGACGTCGTCGAGCACGAGCGGCCCCTTGCGCCACGGGTGCAGCCCCATTAGCAGCTTGCGAACGACCGCAGCGTCCCCGCGTGCGGCGGGCAGCGCCTGGACGATATCGTTCCAGCGTCGCCAGTCGCCATGGGTTTTGCCGGTCAGCCGGTCGCGCAGCCGCGGCACGAGCTGTGCGTTCCAGTCCGCGAGTCCCAATGCATCGAGGCGGGCGGTCAGCGCGTCGAAGTCGAACATGCCTAACGTATCGCGATGATCGACACGAAGTTGAAGTAGCGCAGCCAGACAGCCGAGTGCGAGAACCCGGCACCGGCCAGGCGCGCGCGATGCGTGGCGACCGTCTCCGGGATCAGCACGTTCTCGAGAGCCGCGCGTTTGCGCGCGATTTCGAGCGAGCTGTAATAGTTTCGGCGCTTGTGCTCGTGATGCAGGTCGACGAGCAGGGCCTCCATGCCGGCGTTTTCGTCGATGACCTTCTCGGACAGGACCAGTATGCCGCCGTCGTTCAGCCCGGCGCAGATGGACTGCAGCAGTTCGCGGCGACCCGCGGGCTCGATGAACTGCAAGGTGTAGTTGAGGACCACCATCGAGGCATTCGCGAAGCTGATGTCACGTATGTCCCGCTCGACGACGTCGACCTCCGTTTCCCGGCCGTTCAGGCGGTCATCCTCGGCGACGATTTCGCGGCAGCGTTCGATCATCGCGGGCGAACTGTCCACGGCAACGATCCGGCAGGCCGGCTCGCGAATGCCCTGGCGCATCGCGAGCGTCGCGGCGCCGAGCGAGCACCCGAGGTCGTAGCAGGTCGTGCCGGCACGGACATAGCGCGCGGCCAGTGAGCCGATAGCCTCTATCGAGGCCGCATAGCCCGGAATCGAGCGCCGCAGCATGTCGGGAAACACGCGCGCGACGTTCTCATTGAAGCGAAACGGCTCGTCCCCGTCATCGGTCGTGTATATACGGTCGTCGGACATGTTCCGGTCAGCCAGCCTGTAGGAGAATCGCGCCTATGCTACGCGAACCCCACACGGAACTCGGCATTCCGCCCGCGGCCGACGTGAACGGGGTTGAAATGATCCTCACTCATACCGGGACCACCCGGCCAAAACAGGACGACGGCAACGGTAAAATTGATCAGATGAACAGTTTAGGTGGCGGAGGTTTCGCGCAAGCTTCGTGAGTTAGTATGTGGAAATCCCAAATCAAACGCACTTTCTTCGACCAGATTTGGCACTGTCGTGCCAGTTTTTGGGGAGATTCTGTAAGGAAACCCGACACCAATAGGGGGCCGAATGACCACTAGGCAACCAGATACGATCACACTCTTCAATCCGTACACCAAATCAAGGCGAGGGTAGATGAAAACAGCGAAAGGGTCTGCTAAGCGGGTAGTAGCGTTGGCGGCGTTCCTTGCACTGTCGTCAATGACATTGGCAAAAGGTTCGCCCGGAAGCGGAGACGGCTCTCTTGGCAGCGGATTCGAGTTTTCCAGTTACTACGTTGGAGCTGGCGATTGTTCTTCGTCGTGTTTCCGGCTCGCAACACAGGCCAATTGTCCAGTCTGGACAATTGAGGTGCGGAACCCTTCGGGCTCACAGACGCACTTTGAGAGTGGTTTGGTTGTATGGGATGAGGATGATGATGGCAACGATGAGCCGGTAAACATGGATTCGTACCGGATAGAGGCCGATGTCCACGCTGCCGTGGCGACCAAGGATGAAAAGGTACATGTAGTCGTCGTATTGACGGTGATCAAAAAGCGTACTCAAGAGAAAGTGCACTCAGAGTCGTTCAACAGGACCTACGATCAATCGATAATGGCAGGGCAGTAGTGTCCGTACGATTGCATGATCGGGAAACACGCGCGCGACGTTCTCTTTGAAGCGAAACGGCTCGGCCCCGTCACCGGTCGTGTATATACGGTCGCCGGACATGTTCGAGTCAGCCAACCTGTGGGAGAATCGCGCCTATGCTACGCGAACTTCACACGGAACTCGGCATTCCGCTCGACTATGGTG
>JANQGP010000061.1 GCA_028277265.1 Woeseiaceae bacterium
CGCGGGCGAACAGTCGGGACGTAACTGGGGCTGGGTGCGTGTCCAGGGACGTGACACCCGGGAAATCCCGATGATGCTGGAGAGCCTGCGAATCTGGGAGGGTTTCCGGGACGAGACGGGAGAAGACGTCGGCTTCGTGCGCGGAGGGTGTTACTTCACCGCACGGTCGGGCGCGGAAATGGCATCGTTCGAGAAGTGGCTTGCAACGGCGGCCGAGTACGGCATCGAATCACGGTTGTTGTCTACGCAGGAACTGGGCGAACACATGACCGGTTGCGCCGTGCCCCTTGCCGGTGCGCTTTACACGGGGAGCGACGGCCGCGCCGAACCGCAGAAAGCAACACCCGCGATTGCCCGCGCGGCCGAGCGCGCCGGTGCGGCGGTACTCGAGGCCTGCGCGGTGCGCGGCGTGGAAACGACGGGTGGCGCGGTGTCCTCCGTGGTTACCGAACATGGCGTGATCCGTACGGCAACCGTGCTCTGTGCGGCAGGCGCCTGGAGCGCCTGGTTTCTTCGTTCGCTCGGCGTCGAGGTGCCGCAACTGAAAGTGCGAGGGACGGTGGCGCGAACCGCGGCCTGTGACAGTGTTCTCGAGGGCAACGTGTTTGACGAACTCATCGGCATCCGCCGCCGTGACGACGGCGGCTACACCGTCGCGCACGGCTCGATATTGCAGCACGGCATAACGCCGTCCACTCTGCGCTGGTCGATCAAGTTCATCCCGGCGTTGCTGCAGGAATTCAAGACGCTGAGCATCTCGATCGGCAAGGACTTTTTCGACGAGTTACGCATGCCGAAGACCTGGGCGCTGGATGAGGAAACCGTATTCGAGCAGACACGGGTACTCGACCCGGAGCCGAGCCGGCGCGTGTTGCGCGGGATTCGCGAAAACCTCGACACGATGTTTCCGCAGCTGAAGGAAGTGCCGATTGTCGAGGCGTGGGCCGGCATGGTGGAAACAACGCCCGACGTCGTACCGATGATCGGGCCGGTCGACGGCCTGCCGGGTATGCATATCGCGACGGGTTTCAGCGGCCACGGTTTCGGACTCGGCCCCGGGGCCGGCAAGGCGACCGCGGACCTGCTGACCGGCACCGATACCGGCATCGATCTGCGTCCGCTGCGACTCAGTCGCTTCTTCGACGGTAGCCGTATTCGGCCGCAGTCGACTGTTTGACGGTGTGGGCCGCGTGTTGCGCCGGGGGACCGGTCAGGGCGAGCCGCTGGACTGCCAGATGAAGGACGATCGCTGTCCCGAACGGCAGTACGCCAGTACAGGCCCGTCGCTGTCCGCGACCGCCGCCCGAAAACGTTCGATCATTGCCGGCGTCAGGCCGCTGCCGTCGATCGGTATGAAATGAAAGCCGATGCCGTGTTCCTCGCAGGCCGCCGCAATGTCCGCCGCCGGGGGCTGGCCGAACTCTTCTTCGTCGGGCCGGTTGCAGATCACCGTGGCATAGCCGTCGACGGCCAGCGTCGTTACGTCGGCGGGCGTGATTTGCCCCGAGACGGCGAAGGTCTCGCTCAGTCGATAGATGCTCATACGGCGTCGAGCGGCAGCTTCAGGTAGCGAATGTCGTTGTCTTCGGGTTCGGGCAGTCCGCCGGCCCGCAAGTTGATCTGCAACGACGGAAGAATCAGCCGCGGCATGCCGAGCTGGGCGTCGCGGCCCTCGCGGAACTCGACGAAGTCTTCCCTGCCAACCGAGTCATTGACGTGGACGTTGCCGGCACGCTGCTCCGCGACGCTGGTCTCCCACGCATAGTCATCCCGGCCGGGCGCCTTGTAGTCGTGGCACATGAAGAGCCGTGTGTTGTCCGGGAGCGAGAGAATCCTGCGTATCGAGTCGTACAGCTGCGTTGCATCGCCGCCGGGGAAGTCGGTACGCGCGCTGCCGAAATCGGGCATGAACAGCGTGTCGCCGACAAACGCAGCATCGCCGATGACGTATGTAACGCAGGCCGGTGTGTGACCCGGCGTCGCGATGACCCGGCCCTCGATGTCGCCGACCGCGAACGTATCACCGTCGGCAAGCAGCTCATCGAACTGGCTGCCGTCCGTTGCGAGGTCTTTCAGATTGAAGACGCTCTTGAAGGTCTCCTGCACCGTGGTTACGTTGTCGCCGATGGCCGTCCTGCCCCCGAGTTGCTCGCGCAGGTAAGGCGCCCCCGTGAGATGGTCCGCATGCACGTGCGTCTCGAGAATCCAGTCGATGGCGAGATCATTGGCTTTGACATACGCGATGATCTCATCCGCCGAAATCGTCGACGTACGCCCGGAAGCCGGATCGAAGTCGAGCACCGGGTCGATGATGACGGCACGCTTCGTGTCCGGATCGCTGACGACATAGGTAATCGTGAAGGTCGCTTCGTCGAAGAAGCCGTGTACGGATGGCTGCATCATGGGCGAATATTATCAAAAACTAATATAATATTGTCAATGCATGTCGGACGGATTCATCCGGCGAGGACGGCCTCGCGAATCCGGTCGATCTGCGGCTTGAGTTTGGGCGGCGCCTTGCCGAGACAATGCTTGTCGCGCGGGCAGTTCGACGAGCGCTGGCAGATGATCATCGCGTCCCTCTCGGCACCTTCGCCGATCCAGCCGATGTTCAGTATCTTGCCGATACTGGCGAGCTGTCTGCGCGCCTCGGCCGGAATCGGCGCCGATCCGCCGCCCTTGTTGCAACTCGCCTCGATGATGTCGATGGTCTTTGCCGGATCGATATTCTGCGATTGCAACGCCGGTGCGAGGTCGACACCCGCGCACAGGACGTGCGGGTTGCCCGCCGCATCCCGACTGCGCACCGACTCGCAGCAGTAAAGCCTTTTGTCGTCGCCCGAGCGCAGGACCGAGATCTGTGCGGATGGTTTCGTGGAACGGGAATTGAGCATGCGGAACACGGCCCAGTGCTGGCACGGGTCCGACACGAGCCGCATGTTTCCCCAGGGCAGCGGGATACCGTTGCCGCGGTACACGGCACGCAGATGGCCGGGCGGATAGGCGTCGAAGTAATGCCAGTGGCGGTAGGGCGAGACGCTCGTCATGCGCCGCATCACGAGCGTATTCGTCAGCTCGACCTTGTCGCCGCAGGTAATCGCGTACGAATTGCGGGCCAGGAACTGCCGGAAGGGCGTCTTGGGAGCGAGCAAGGCCGCGGCGAAGTAGCTGCACTCGAAATCGCGCCAGGCATAGAGAATGTCCTTGGCATCGACATTGAGCGAATCCGTCTCGTTGCGGCGGCCCGTTATGCGACCGCCCGAGACCAGCGGTTGCCGCGCGCCATCGCCGTCATGCAGGATCATGTGGGCGACGTGGTTGGCGAGATTGAACTTGAGGCGCGCCGGGTTGTCCTCGAGGATGCGATTCACGTAGATCTTGTTCGGTGCGTCGAAGAAAGACCGCACGAGCATGTTGACCGGTTGCGTCGTATCGCCCCGGTCCTTGAACGTCTTGTTATCGAACCAGTGGATCTCGATACCCAACCGCTTCGAGATGGCGACGACGTCCTCGACATGCATCGGGAACTGCTTGTGGCCAATGCGCTCCGCAGCGCGCTCGATGTCCGGAAACCGGTTGTGGTTCTGCTCCTGGTGCGCACGGATGAGCAGATGCGCGAACTGTCGCCCGGTCGTGCCGGTCTGCGCCAGCAACTCGGGAATCGCGAGTTGCAGCAGGGATTCCGAAAACAGGAAGCCCGGCTCGAGCGGCATGCCCCGAACGGCGGCCGCCGGGGCCGTGTCGATGGCCTCGTCGTCGAGCGCCTCGTCGAAAAACCAGTTCGTGTCCTTCTGGAATATCTCCGCGATGATCTCGAGCAGCCGCTCCGACGGCACGCGCTTGCCGTTCTCGATCATCGAGAGATACGATACCGAGGGCCCCGCCTGGGCGTCGATCTGCACACAGCGCACCGACAGGTCTTCGAGTGTCAGATTGTTGCGTTTTCGCAGGCTCTTGATCTTCGTACCGAGGAAATGTGCCTTGCGGCGCAGGCCTTGTTGTGCGGTCATAATCCGCCCTCGAGTGAAATTAACAGTGTGAAATTTCTGTTGTGAAATTCACAATTAATCGAAAGTAGTATAGCGCGCACTCAAGGAAATGCGTACTACTGTGCGAAGCATCACGGGGACACGATCATGACCAAGCAAGAACAGATTGAGCAGCTCGAAGCCGAGTGGGCACAAAGCCCCCGCTGGAAAGGCGTCGAGCGCACCTACAGCGCCGCCGACGTCGTCAAATTGCGTGGGACGGTGCAGATCGAGCACACACTGGCGCGCCAGGGCGCCGAAAAAATGTGGCGTCTCATCCACCAGGACGAACCGCTTTGCGGTCTCGGCGCCCTGACCGGCAACCAGGCGATCCAGGAAATCCAGGCCGGTCTCAAGGCGATCTATTGCTCGGGCTGGCAGGTTGCCGGTGACGGCAACAGCTCCGGGGAGATGTACCCCGATCAGAGCCTGTACCCGGTCGACTCGGTGCCGAAGATGGTCCAGCGGATCAACAACGCCTTTATTCGGACGGACGAGATTTACGCCCTCAACGGCGACGACTCGATCGACTGGTTCCCGCCGATCATTGCTGATGCCGAGGCCGGCTTCGGCGGCAACCTGAACGCGTTCGAACTCATGAAGAACATGATTCGCGCGGGGGCGGCAGGCGTACATTTCGAAGACCAGCTGTCGTCGGCCAAGAAGTGCGGTCACATGGGCGGTAAGGTGCTCGTGCCGACGCACGAAGCGGTTGCCAAACTCAACGCGGCGCGGCTGGCTGCAGACGTCATGGGCGTGCCGACGGTTCTGCTTGCACGCACCGACGCAGACGCCGCCAACCTGATTACGTCGGATTCCGACGAGCGAGATCACGCGTTCATCACGGGCGAACGCACGCCGGAGGGCTTCTACCGGACGAAGCCCGGCATGGAACAGGCGATCGCCCGCGGTCTTGCTTACGCGCCGTACGCCGATCTCATCTGGTGCGAGACCTCGAAGCCGGATCTCGAGCAGGCGAAGGTGTTTGCGGACGCCATCCACGCCGAGTACCCGGACCAGCTGCTCTCGTACAACTGCTCGCCGTCTTTCAACTGGAAAGCCAATCTCGACGACGAGACGATGAAGACGTTCCGCGAGGAGCTCGGGAAGATGGGCTACAAGTTCCAGTTCATCACGCTGGCCGGCTGGCATGCGCTCAACTCGAGCATGTTCAACCTGTGCAAGGCCTACAAGGAAGACGGCATGTACGCGTACTCGCAGCTTCAGCAGAAGGAGTTCGAGGACGAGCAGTACGGTTTCCGGGCGGTCAAGCACCAGTCGTTCGTGGGCGCCGGTTACTTCGATGCCGTGCAGAACACCATCATGGACGGACTTGCTTCGACGACGGCGCTGGACGGAAGCACCGAAGAGGAACAATTCGTCGCTTAAACGGTTGACACCAACCGACCCGGCAGGAGGTAATGCTCATTCAGTCAACGACGGTTGAAGAGATGAGTATGACGGATCGACAGTTCGAGTGCGCGCTGACCGTTTCCCCGGTCTTCTCGCAGTTTGTTGAAGACGAACTCCTGCCGGCAATCGGCCTGAGCCCGGGCGAATTCTGGCCCGGGCTGGAGTCGATCGTCGCGGATCTCTCGCCGGTCAATCGTGCGCTGCTCGACAAGCGCGACGAGATCCAGGAGCAGATCGACGAGTGGCACCTGAAACGTGCGGGCGAGGGGTGGAGCCACGACGAATATGTCGAGTTCCTGACGTCGATCGGCTATCTGGTCGCCGAGGGCGAGCCCTTTTCGGTCGGCACGGAAAACGTCGACCGCGAGATCGCCGAAGTCGCAGGTCCGCAACTCGTCGTGCCCGTGTCCAATGCGCGTTTCGCGATTAACGCCGCAAACGCGCGATGGGGCAGCCTGTACGACGCGTTTTACGGTACCGACGCGATCAGCGAGGAAGACGGCAGGGAGCGCGCCGGGCCTTACAACCCGACGCGCGGAGCCGCCGTCATCTGCCGGGCTACCGCGTTCCTCGACGCCACGATACCGCTCGCCGGCGCAAGTCATGCCGACGTCACCCAGTACGGTCTCGATCACGGCGATGATGGTGACCAGTTCGTCGCGTCTCTGGACGGCGACGTCGTCGCGCTCAAGAACCCGGCCCGGTTCGCGGGGCACCGTCGCGACGGCGAGCGCTGCCGCTACCTGTTCTGCAACAACGGCCTGCACATCGAACTGCTCGTCGACCCCGAACACCCGATCGGCAGGGAGGCGACCGCCAATCTCGCCGATGTCGTCCTCGAGTCGGCCATTACGACGATCCAGGACTGCGAGGACTCCGTTGCTGCCGTCGATGCCGGGGACAAGGTGGGTGTGTATCGCAACTGGCTCGGATTGATGCAGGGCAGCCTCGAAGCGACTTTCGACAAGGGCGGCAAGATGATGACGCGTTCGCTCGAGCGCGATCGCGAGTACCTGGATCCGCGGGGCGAAGCATTCGCGCTGTCGGGCCGCAGCCTGATGCTCGTTCGCAACGTCGGGCACCTGATGACGACCGACGCCGTCCTCGACAGCGAAGGCAACGAGGTCTTCGAAGGCATCCTGGACGCCGTGATCACGACGGCCTGTGCGATGACCGATCGTCGCCGCGACGGCATGCAGGCGAACAGTCGCGAAGGCAGCATCTTCATCGTCAAGCCGAAGATGCACGGACCTCATGAAGCGGCGTTCACCGATACGCTGTTCGGGCGCGTCGAGAAACTGTTCAAGCTCGAGAAGAATACGCTCAAAGTCGGCGTCATGGACGAGGAGCGCCGCACGACGGCCAATCTCGCCGAGTGCATTCGTGCCGTGCGCGATCGTGTCGTATTCATCAATACCGGTTTTCTCGATCGCACGGGCGACGAAATCCACACGAGCATGCGGGCGGGTTCCGTCATCCGCAAGGAGGCGATCAAGCAGGAGCCCTGGATCCTGGCTTACGAGGACCGCAACGTGGACGTCGGCATTGCCTGCGGGTTGCCCGGCACGGCGCAGATCGGCAAAGGCATGTGGCCGAAGCCCGACGAAATGCGGGAAATGCTTGCGACCAAGCAGGCGCACTGCGAGGCCGGGGCCAACTGTGCGTGGGTGCCATCGCCGACGGCCGCGACGCTGCACGCATTGCACTATCACGCCGTCGACGTGCGCGCGCGACAGCAAGAACTCGCGAAGCGGCCGATGGCAAGTCTCGACGACATCCTGACTCCGCCGCTCGGCGACGTCAGCGGGCTGTCGGCCGAGGAGATTCAGGCCGAGCTGGACAACAATGCGCAGGGCATTCTCGGTTACGTCGTTCGCTGGATCGACCAGGGCGTCGGCTGCTCCAAGGTTCCCGACATCAACGACGTCGGCCTCATGGAAGACCGCGCGACCCTGCGCATCTCGAGCCAGCACATGGCCAACTGGCTGTTGCACGGTGTGGTGACGAAAGAGCAGGTGCTCGATACGTTTACGCGCATGGCCAAAGTCGTCGACAGGCAGAATGAGGGTGATGCATCATACGAACGCATGAGTGACGACTTCGCCTCAAGCATCGCTTTCCAGGCCGCCTGCGCGCTGGTGTTCGAAGGCTGCGAACAGCCTAACGGTTACACCGAACCATTGCTGCACAAGTTCCGCCGTCAGAAGAAAGCCGAGCTTGCGGCCCGTTAAGGGCCTTCGTGCGCGTCTCCTGCCTCCTGTTGCTACTGGCTTTGCCGGTTGCGCAGGCCGGGCAGCCGGTGACGGTCGCGGTGGCGAGCAACTTCGCGGACACGGCGACAGAACTGGCGACGCGATTCACCGACGATACCGGAATCGAGGTGCGGATCGTGCCCGGGTCGACGGGCAAGCTCTACGCGCAGATCACGAGCGGGGCCCCTTTCGATGTCTTCCTGGCGGCCGACCAGGTACGCCCGAAGCGGCTCGAGCAAGCGGGATACACGGCCGGCGATGCGCGGTTCACGTACGCGATCGGCGAACTCGCGCTATGGTCCACGACGCAGGCGGACTGTGAGCGGGCCCTGCGCAATCCGGCCGTCGGCCACGTCGCCATTGCAAACCCGGCGATTGCGCCTTACGGCAAGGCCGCCAGGGAATACCTCGAGACCCAGGGTCTCTGGAACGCGGTCGATGAACGGCTGGTCTACGGTGAGAACATCATGCAGGCAGCGCAGTTCGTGGCGACCGGCAACGCCGCTGTCGGTTTCGTTGCGGCGGCATTGCTGGAGCAGCGTCGCTTGCCGCGGGCGCGATGCACGCTTGCGTTGCCCGAGGGAACCTATACGCCGATTCGCCAGGATGCGGTGCTGCTGAATCGTGCGGCCGATGCGCAAAGTGCGCAGCACTTTTTCGCTTTTCTGAGATCGGAGGCAGCGCGCGCCATCGTGACCGCGGGCGGTTACAAGGTCATCCATTGAACCTGTTCGATCCCCTCTGGCTATCCGCGAAGCTCGCGTTCGTAACGACGCTGATCCTGATTGTCGTCGGGACACCGATTGCGTGGTGGCTCTCGCAGACGCCGTCGCGCTGGAAACCGATCGTTCAGGCCGTCGTTGCGATGCCGATCGTGCTGCCGCCGACCGTGCTCGGCTTCTACCTGCTGATCCTGCTCGGGCCGGGCGGTGCCGTCGGCTCGTGGTGGGTGTCACTGACGGGGAGCGCGCTGACCTTCAGCTTCGCGGGTCTCGTCATCGCGTCGTGCATCTACAGCCTGCCGTTCGCCGTGCAGCCGATGCAGAACGCTTTCGCGGCGCTGCCGCGTACCTTGCTGGAGCGCGCCTGGACGCTGGGCGCGACGCGCGTCGATGCGTTCTTCTCGATCGTCGTCCCAATGTCGGTGCGTGGCTTCGTCAGTGCGATGGTACTGGCCTTCGCCCATACGCTTGGCGAGTTCGGTGTCGTGCTGATGGTGGGCGGCAACATTCCGGGCGAGACGCGCGTCGTTTCGATTTCGATCTACGACCACGTCGAGTCGCTGAACTACGCCGCGGCGCACCGCATGTCCCTGGTCTTGCTCGCATTCGCTTTCGTGGTGCTGCTCGCGATGTTCCTCGTCGACCGCCGCTGGAGCCGGCGATGATTCGTGTACGGCATGCGCTTGCAAAAGGCGCGTTCAGGCTCGACGTGGATGTCGAGGTCCCGGATACCGGCGTGACGGGCGTTTTCGGGCCGTCCGGTTCGGGTAAAACGACGTTGCTGCGTTGCATCGCCGGCCTCGAGCGCTCCGCGCATGATTCGGGACTGCCCGCGCATCGTCGCAATGTCGGCTACGTGTTCCAGCGGCCGGCGCTGTTCCCGCACCTCGACGTGGAGGCGAACATCCGCTACGGAGCCCGCCGTGCGGCATCGGCACGCGTCGATGCCGACCAGGTCATCGATATCCTCGGCATCGGCGAGCTGCTGGATCGCAGACCCGGGACGCTCTCGGGCGGCCAGGCCCAACGTGTTGCGATTGCCGCGGCGCTGTTGCGCTCGCCCGACCTCGTGCTCATGGACGAACCGCTGGCATCGCTGGACCAGGCTCGCAAGGACGAACTGTTGCCGTATTTCGACCGGCTTCGGGAAGAGTTGTCGATTCCCGTGATCTACGTGAGTCATGAGATCGACGAGATCAGCCGGCTCTGCGATCATCTCGTCGTGCTCGACGACGGCAAGGTGGTTGCCGCCGGCAGCCTGTTCGATCTCCTTGCATTCGCCGACGTTCCGCAGCTCGGTGGCGGCAACGCCGGCGTCGTCCTGTGGGGCAAACCCGTCGACACCGAAGACGGACTTACCTGTTTCGATTTCGGTGACGGCGACATCTGGGCTCCCGGCGATTTCACCGGCGAGTCGGTCGCGTTACGCCTCCGCATCGCAGCCAACGACGTGAGCATTTGCCGGGAACGATCTTCGGAGACGACGATTCTCAATGTCCTGCGCGCAACCGTGGAACACGTACGGGACGATGACGATGCAACGGTCATCGTGCGGCTGCGGCTCGGCAATCAGAAATTGCTCGCGCGCGTGACGCGGCGCTCGGTAAAACGGCTGGTTTTGAAGGAGGGGGACCGGGTATTCGCCCAGGTCAAATCGGTGACGGTGCGGCGGCAGGCGCCGACCGCGTTACTCGGGCGGTGATTCGGGCTTTCCGCCCTTCCTGGTGCGGTGGGCGTGCCGTATGTAGTAGATGAACAGGCCGAGGAATATGCACGACACGCCCAGCGCGAAGTAGAACGAGGCCGAGCGCACATCGAAGCCGATATAGGCAACGCCCGCGATCAGCAGGCTCCCTAAGGATACGTAGAGAAACGGCAGGGCTTCGTACAACGGGGCGGGCAACCACATGAGAGTGCGACCTCAGTTCAGTCCTTCGAAATCCGGTCTCCAACACTAGACGCAATGCAAGCCGCCGTCGTGTTGCCAGTTCACACGGGCCATCAGGCAAACGCCAACCACGTCACATTTTTGCGAAGACCGGACTCGGTATGGCCGAACCGCAGATGCGAATGTGCCGAAAACCCCGACGAATTTGCGCCCTGATCGACGTTATGTGCGCCACGTCAAGTCGAGACCGGATTCAAAAGAGCACAATAGTCTCATTGAGTGCGCTACCCCTTTCGGCGAATGATCTCACCCGTTTTCTACATCCTCGTTTCCATGGTCTTCACGAGCACGGCGTTGTCGATCATCTTCTTCATCGCGTGGCGAACACAGGGCAGGAAGCCTCATGCACTGAGCTGGTCGATCGGATTCATGGCGGCGACCCTGCAGTGGTCGGCCAACCTTCAGGCGGATTGGTTCGCCAGTCCCGCGCTCTACTGGCTTGTCGTCAATGCGCTCGCGCTGGTGCTGATCACGCTGAGCATTCGCGGCCACTGCCAGCGAACCGATTGCCGGATGCTGCCGAAGAACCTGTGGCCGTATGCCGGGGCCGTCTACGCGGTCATCGTCTGGACGACGATCATCGATCCGCACGTTGGCTGGCGTACGGCGCTGGTGCCGGGTTTTGCCTGCATCACCCTGTTCCTGTCGGCGCTCATGATCATCCGATATCGCGAGAAGCCGAATGCGGCGGAGTGGGCTGCCGCCGTCAGCATGATCCTGTTCGGTATCAGCCAGGGCATCGCCGCCGGCATGGGGTTGCTCCAGGGCGCCGGCGGAGACGACGTGTATCGGAACCTTTATCTGCACTACAATTTCATTACGCTGCCGGCCGGCTATATCGCGACATCGATGTTCGTAATCCTCATGCTTGCATCGGACATCTCGGAGCGCATGAAGGAGATCGCGATTCGCGACGAATTGACGGGTCTGTTCAACCGGCGCGGATTCAAGGAATACGGTTCTCTCGCGTTCAGTCACGCGCGGCGCAACGGCACGGCGCTCTCGGTCATCATGACCGACATCGACCGCTTCAAGTACATCAACGACAAGTACGGCCATGCCGCGGGCGATGCCGCGCTCGAGCATTTCTCGAAGCTTCTCGGTGAGACACGCCGGAGTGAAGACGTGCTTGCGCGCGTCGGCGGTGAGGAATTTGCGCTGCTGCTGCCGGGTGTCGAGCTGCGTGACGCCATGGCGATCGCCGACCAGCTCTGCGCCAAGGTGGGCTCGACGCCGATGGAGATGACCTCGGTCGGGCTGCCGATGACGTCGAGTTTCGGCGTTGCCGCAATCTCGGACGAAGACCGCACGCTGGATGATATGTTGCTGCGAGCCGACCGCGCGCTCTATCGTTCGAAACGCGGCGGTCGAAACCAGGTGGACCTCGAGTCGTCGCAGCTGGTGCTCGCAGCCGACGGAACCCTGCGGCCTCTCGAATCATGAGATCCGGTTGAACCAGTACGCCAAAAGCAGAATCTGCGGCACCGTCACGATGGGCAGCCAGACGGCGGTTCGCCTGCCGATGTTGGTCCAGAGGAGACCGATCTCCGTGTAGTCCGTCGCAACGCCGGCCATCAGGAAGACGAACGGATTGCCGAGCGCCGCGGTCTTGTTGAAGATCTCGAAAGCGATGGGTGAGGTGCCCTCGCTGCAGACCTCCAGCACGGTGGCGAACAGCAACGTGATGAGCATGCCCGTCAGGTCCGGCCCCAGGTAATCCATGAACCAGTGGTCGGGCACGAACGCACCGATCAGCGAAGCGGCGAGAACGCCGATCAGTATCCACCACAACACCATGTTGGCCAGTGAGACGAAGCCGATCGCAACACCTCGCGCCGCCCTGTTGACGTCGAAGTCGGTGACTCGATCCCAGGATACGTTTTCTGCATCGATGTCTTTGGCAGGACCCTCGATGAGGCGGAACTCGTCGAGCACCGTGAAGATCAGCCCTGTCACGAGCGCAATCAGCATCGCGCCGCCGACGAACAGCAGCGCTTTCCAGCCGAAGAAGCCGAACAACAGGACGGTCATCGGCAGATTGGCCCAGGGCGAGGCGAGCAGAAACGTAATGACGGCGGGCACGCTCGCGCCTTTCTTGTAGAGCTGTATCGCGATCGCGAGGATGCCGTGCGAGCATGCCGACATCAGGAAGCCGGCGAGGACGGCGTTGATCAACGTGGACTTGCGGCGCTTGCCGAGGACACGAACGATGACGCCGTCCGGCACGAAGTAGTCGATAATGCCGCCGAGCACGAGCCCGAGGAGCACGGCCCACCAGATGATGCCGAGATACGAGAGCATGCTGTCGTTGAGCGCCTCGAGCCCGGGCAGAAAGGACAGGGCCAGCACGGCAGCGAAAATCCCGGCCGTGACGAGCAGGCGCCGGTTAACCGGCGGAATGACGTCCTTCGGCGGGCTGGCGTGACAACAGTGGCCTGCGGTGCTCACCAGGACAGCATAGGCGAGTACTTTAGTACTGACTAATGTGTTTTTTACTTATGAGCCTGCTGTAGGATGCGCCCATGCTGTTATCGAACTTTCCGCGCGTTTCTCTCGCGCACCTTCCGACGCCTCTCGAACCCCTGCCGCGACTCAGCGAGCGCCTCGGCGGGCCCGAGATCTGGGTCAAACGCGACGATTGCACGGGTCTCGCCACGGGCGGCAACAAGACGCGCAAGCTCGAGTTCTCGATGGGCCAGGCGCTCGAGCGGGGCGCAACGACCGTCATCACGGTGGGCGCCGTGCAGTCGAATCACGTCCGCCAGACCGCCGCCGCGGCCGCGAAACTCGGCATGCGCTGCGAGGTGCTTCTCGAGCACCGCGTCGAGAATCCGGGTCCGCTGTACCTCAATTCGGGCAACGTCCTGCTCGACCGGATACTCGGCGCCAACCTGCGGGAATACGCCAAGGGGACGGACTTCGACGCGGAGATGGAGAAGATCGCCGGGGAGATCAGGGCGGAGGGCGGCAATCCCTACATCGTCCCGGGCGGCGCTTCAAACCCGGTCGGCGCGCTCGGCTACGTCGGCTGCGCCGAAGAACTGCTGCGGCAGTGCGACGAGCACGACGTCGCTTTCGACCACGCCGTGCTGGCGTCCGGCAGCGCCGGGACACATGCCGGTTTCGCGGTCGGGCTGCGCGCCAGTGGCAACGACCTGCCGGTCCTCGGTATCGGCGTGAACGTGCCGCAGGACGAGCAGGAGGCGAAGGTCTACGCGCTGTCCCGCGCGACGGCCGAGTATATCGGCAAGCCGGGCTGCGTCGTGCGCGAGGACATCGTCGCCGACTGCGGCTACATCGGTCCCGGCTATGGTGAACCGACGGCAGGCATGAACGAGGTCGTCCTGATGCTCGCGCGCGAGGAAGGCCTGCTGTTCGACCCGGTCTACAGCGGCAAGGCACTGGCGGGCCTGGTCGACTACGTTCGCGAAGGGCGCTTCGCTGCCTCGCAGAAGATCGTGTTCCTGCACACCGGCGGCGTCGCCGGCCTGTTCGCCTATGCCGACATTATCGACGTCTAGAAACGATACTCGACCGTTGCCGTAACGGTTCTGGGCGGCCCGTAGAAGATCGTCGTGTTGTCTTCGAGACCGAGCACCAGGGGACAACTGCCGGTAGCGCCGAAGCAGTAGCCGGCCGTCTTGAAGTCCTCGTCGCCGAGATTCTTGCCGTGCAGGCCGACGCTCCAGTGATCATCGTCGGAAATCCATACGGCGCTCAGGTTGTAGAGCGTGTAGGAGTCCTGATCGATGATCGGCGCGGGCACCTCGAACTGCACGATTTCGCCACGGTAAGACAGGTTGCCGTTGATCGCCAGTGAACCATTGAAAAGGTCCGTCGTGTACGTCAGCCCGAGATACGCCATGGATTCAGGGGTGTTCTGGATGGCCCGTTGGTCTGATACGTCGACGCCGTCGATGATGAACTCCGTGTACTCGGCATCGAGCAGGCTGAAGGACAGCTGAGCGCTCAGGTTATCGGTTATCAGCAGGTCTCCCTCGAACTCGACGCCGCTGATCTCGGCGGCGCCGGCATTCGTTACGGCCCCGACGAAATCGTCGTTGAAGCCGTCGCCGTCGCTGTCGAAGCCAACCGACCCGGGGATCTGGACGTCTTCGTAATCACTGAAGAACACCGCCATATTCGCTCGTGCCCGTCCGTCGAACAACGTCGCCTTGTAGCCGACTTCGATGGATTCGAGCGTCTCGGGCTCGAAGCCTCGTTCTGCTTCGGGCGTGACGAAGTTGGAACCGCGCGGATCGAAACTGCCGGCCTTGAATCCCTCGCTGTAGCCGGCGTAGACGCTGGCGTCGTCGTTCAGGCGCAATGCAAAATTGATGCGAGGCGTGAAGTCACTGTAGGTACGCTTGGCCTCATAGTCAGTCAGCACGGCGATCAGGGTTGCCGCGTCGTTGCCGAAGAACGGCGAGCCACCCGGGCCCAGATACTGAGCTCGGAAGATGTCGGCACTGCGTTCGTCCTCGGTGTAGCGGCCGCCGACGGAGACCGACAAATCGTCGGTCAGGTCGTAGGTCACGTCGGCAAACAAGGACCATGCCTTGGTGTCTACGGAACCGCCGGTGTACGACGTGAGTTCCGTCATGAACAAGTTCCGGCCGAGCTGACCGAGCACGACGTCGAAGTCGTTCGCCGCCGACGCGTCCAGGTAGTACAGGCCCGCAACGGCATTCATCCTGTCGCCGCCGAACAGCAGCTGGAACTCCTGGCTGGTCTGCTCGTTGTCGTAAATGACGGGCGCGTCGAAGTCGTCCACCTCGAGGCTGTCGAAATCGATGACCGACTCGGTATAGTCTTCACGGCTGGCCGTGATCGAGCGCAGCGTCAGGGAATCGTTCAGTTCCCAGTCGATCGACAGGCTGACACCCTCAGATTCGACTTCCTGGTTACCGTTGATGCCGCTGGTCGACACGTTCTGTGCGGCGCCGGCGTACGTGTCGCGTAAATCACTCAGGACGGGTATGTTGCTGGTGGGCGCGAAAGCCACCCGGTATCCGGCCACCGGGTCGGAATCGTCCTCGGTCTTATCGTAGGCAATCCGGACGAGGAGATTGTCGGAAGGCTCGAACTCGGCACTGACACGGTAGGCGAAGATCTCCTTGTTGTAGTTGTCGGCGCCCGTTGTCAGGTTGTCGCCATAGCCGTCACGGTTGAGACTTGCCAATGTAGCACCGACTCGGAACGTATCGGAGACCGGCAACGATCCCGTCAGCACCGCATCGAACTGGCCATACGTACCAACCGACGCCTTGGCCCTGAACGAGGGATCGTCGCCAAGGCGCCTCGTTACGTACTTGATCGCACCGCCCACGGCATTGCGCCCGTAAAGCGTTCCCTGGGGTCCGCGCAGAACTTCGATGCGTTCGACGTCGTAAATATCGAGCAACGCGCCTTGTGGGCGGGCGATGTAGATATCATCGATATAGAGAGCGACGCCCTGCTCGAAGCCGGCCAGCGGATCCTGCTGACCGATACCGCGGATGAAAGCCGTCAACGTCGTATTGGTTGCCCTCGTCGGTTCGAGCGTGACGTTGGGTGCCTGTTGGGCGATCTCGGTGATGTCGGAGGCACCACGAAGCTCCAGGTCCTCGCTCGAAAAGGCGGTCACCGCGGCGGGAACGTCCTGCAGGTTTTCCTCACGCCGCCTCGCCGTGACCATGATTTCCTCGAGCGCGCCGCTGGCACCCTCTTCCTGTGCTTCTGCCGTTGGAGTGATGCTCAGCGTGCCGAGCGCGGCAGCGATGCCAAGCGCAATCGTGAGATGGCCTGAATATTGACGGAATTGCATGCTGTCCCCCTGTGTTTTTCGGGCATACGCCGCCCGCGTTATTCAACGAACGTTGAACCAATGCTAATTCAACGTCCGTTGAATATCAAGGCGGAACGCGGCCCGGTGGGCCACGGCGAGGCCGATCAGTTCTTACACAAGGCGTGGAATCCGGCCGCGACGAACGCGGGCATGCGGTCGATGACCGAGGCGACGTCGGTCGACCGGCAAAGGCCGCCTGAAAGATTGTCGATACGCCCGGTTTCGGCGAAGGTGAGCGTCAGCGCGCCGGACAGGAAATGGTAGCTCCAGTAGAGATCGGCCGGGTCGCTGTCGGGCAGCACACGCTTCAGCGCATCGATGAATCGGGAGACGAGCGGGTCGAAGTAGCGCGACATGAGTTCGCCGCCACGGTCCGGCGAATTGTTGATCTGGGCGATGAGCTGGTAATAGTGGCTCCACTTGTCGTGGTCTTCGGCAAGCAGGGTCAACAGCGGTTGCGTGAAAGCGCCGATGATCTCCTCGACGGTCGGCTCGTCGTCAGGATGGCGTTTCTCGACGTCCTCGAGCGCCTTCAGGCGGATCTCGTTGAGGTACTCGACCCGCCGCAGCATGACCTGGTCGAACAGGTCGCGCTTGGATTCGAAATGGTAGTAGGCGAGCGAGACGTCGGCTTCGGCCTTGGTCATGATCTGGCGTATGGAGACGCCCTCGAAGCCGCGCTGTGCGAAAAGCTCCTCGGCGGCGTCGAGAATCCGTTCGCGGGTCGGGTGCATGTCTTTGGTCATCGCGCCACGCTAACCGACACTCGATTGAATTTCAACAATCGTTGAACTAGTATTCAACGCTCGTTGAAATTCTCGAATGGAATCGGTTGGAAGGAACGACAATGAGAACAATGGGCATCGTCTCGACCGGCACCTGGTTTCCGGAGACCTGCGTTACCGCACAAGACATCGCGGCGCAAAGCGGCCTCCCGGAATGGGTCGTTCGCGAGAAGCTGGGCATCGAACGCAAGTTCGTGGCGGATCCGAACGTGCATCCCAACGACATGGCGGTCCATGCGGCCCGCAAAGCCGTCGAAAACGCCGGCATCGACCCGATGGAGATCGACGTCGTCCTGTGCACGACGGAAGAATGGCGTGAGCACCTGTTGTGGACCACGGCCATCGATCTCGCCTACCGCGTCGGAGCGAAACGGGCGTGGGGCGTCGACGTGCATGCGCGATGCGTGACCACCATCGCCGCCATGAAACTGGCGCACGGCCTGTTGTCCGAGGACGAATCGATCAACACGGTACTGATCGCAGGCGGCTACGCGATCTCCCATTTCATCGATTACACCGACCTGGACACGTCGTTCCTGTTCAACATCGGGGCCGGGGCCGGAGCGATGATCCTGAAGCGCGACTGGCCCGAAAACCAGGTCCTGGGCAACCACATGATCACGGACGGTTCGATGAGCCGCCACGTGATCGTACCGAGCAGCGGCACCGTGCAACACCCGACCGACCAGGCGGTCGCCGACGGCGGTTTCAAGTTCCGCCTGGTAGAGCCGGAAGCGATGAAGGCGCGGCTCGGTGATGTTTCGATCCCGAACTGGCTGACCTGCGTTGATCGCGCGCTCCAAAAATCCGGCACCAAGGGCGACGGCACGGCCTATACGCGCGCCGATATCGATTTCCTGAACATGTCACTGATCAAGCCTTCGGGGCACCGCGAGATGCTTAGCCACCTGGGGCTCACCGAGGAGCAAAGCGTCTACATCTCGGACATCGGTCATATCGGTGAGCAGGACGGGATCATCAACATCGAGGTCGGCCTCGAACAGGGCCGGCTGAAACCCGGCGACACCATGATGATGCTCGGTGCCGGTATCGGCTACGTTTGGGGCGGCGCCCTCGTTCAGTGGGGACCACCGCAATGAAGCAGCTGTCACACTACGTTACCGACTGGCTCGACAAACGCGCCAGGCTCACACCCGACAAAGTCGCGCTGATCGACTACGCGACCGGCGCGGAGACCACGTTCGCGGCGTGGAACGAGCGGGTCAACCGCACGGCGAACTTCCTCAGAAGCCTGGGTGTCGGGAAAGGGGACCTGGTCGCGGTCTACGCGATGAACCGCGTCGAGTACCTCGACCTGTTCTGGGCGGCCCCGAAGATCGGCGCGATCCTGCAGAACCTGAACTGGCGCCTGACCGTGCACGAACTCAAAGGCATCGTGGAAAGCGGCGTCCCGAAAATACTGGTCTACAGTGAAGACTGGCGCGCCCAGGTCGAGGAGCTCAAGCCGTCCTTCACGTCGGTCGAGCATGTTGTGGCGATGACGAATCCCGGTGCCGGGGAGCTCGACATTGCCGAACGTGAAGCCATGGCACCTAAGCTGAGCGATATCCCGGAGATGGAGCTGGACGATCCCTGGGGCGTGTACTACACCGGCGGCACGACGGGACTGCCGAAGGGCGCGGTCGTGACCCACGGTAACGTGACCTGGAACAGCGTCAATACGATAACGTCCTGGGGTATCAACGGTCAGCACAGGGCGGCACTGCAACTTCCCTTCTTCCACATCGGCGGGCCGATGATCTTCATGATGCCGTTGGTCCATGCCGGCGGTACGACCATCCTCTGTTCGGGATTCGACCTGGAGCAGACCTTCGACCTGGTCGAGAACTCGGGTATCACGCACTATGTCGCGGTGCCGACGATGTTCCAGATGCTGCAGGAACACGAGCGCTGGGACGAGGCCGACTTTTCCAAACTGGAACTGGTGATCAGCGGCGGCGCGCCCTGTCCGCTGCCGATCATGCAGAAGTTCTGGGACCGCGGCGTCGATTTCAAGATGGGCTACGGGCTGACCGAGGCATCCGGCAACAACTTCTGGCTGCCGCCGGACCTGGTGAGAAAGAAGATCGGCTCCGTCGGTTACCCGATCTACCACATCGACATGAAAACCATCCGCGAGGATGGCACGGACTGTGCCGACGGCGAGGAGGGCGAGTTGCTGATTCGCGGCCCGCACGTCATGGCCGGCTACTGGAAGAACCCCGACGCGACGGCCGAAACCATCCGCGACGGCTGGTTGCACACCGGCGACGTGGCCGTGCGAGACGTCGACGGCTGCTACTCGATCCTCGGCCGCTCCAAGGAGATGTTCATCAGCGGCGGCGAGAACGTCTATCCCGCCGAGATCGAATCCGTGCTGATGGCACACGCGAAGGTTCTGGAAGCCGCCGTGATCGGCGTGCCGCACGAAACCTGGGGCGAGGTCGGACGCGCTTTCCTCGTGGTCGACGAGGGTTACGACGAAGCGGATCTCAGAGCCTTCCTCGACGAACGCCTGGCGCGTTACAAGTTGCCGCGCTCGATCGTACTGCTCGACGAATTGCCGCTGACGGCGATCGGCAAGCTCGACAAGAAACGGCTCGCGGACTACGAGGAAGCTACATGACCGTTCCCGTTCTCGACGGAATCACGGCGCGCACGGTTTCGACCGAACGCCTGACAACCAGGGTCCTGTTCGCCGGTCCCGACGATGGCATTCCGGTACTGTTCGTGCACGGCAACTTCTCCAGCGCCACCTGGTGGGAAGAGACGCTGGTGACGTTGCCGCCGCAATACCGGGGCATCGCACCCGATCTGCGCGGTTACGGCGACGCCGATCCCGAGGCCGGAATCGATGCGACGCGGGGCATGCGCGATTTCGTGGAGGATGCGCTGGTGCTGATGGATCATCTCGGCCACGAGCGATTCCACCTGGCGGGCAACTCGCTGGGCGGACTGGTGGTCTGGTGGACGATGGCCGACGCTCCCGAACGCCTGTTGTCGGCGACCCTGGCAGGGCCCGGAGCGCCTTTCGGCTTCGGTGGTACCAGGGATGCCGAGGGCACGCCTACGACGCCCGATTTTGCCGGTTCCGGCGGCGGTCTGATCAACCCCGACCTGATCCGGAGCCTGGTGGACGGCGACCGCGACACGATCGGGGATTTCAGTCCGCGCGGCATCATGCGCCGGCTCGTCTGGAGCGGCGGGCAGATACCCGAGCGCGAAGACGCGTTGATCGACGCCATGTTCAGGGTGCACATTGGCGACCGCGCGCTACCCGGTGACTTCGAGAAATCCGAGAACTGGCCCTACGTGCGGCCGGGCAAATGGGGCGCGACGAACGCGATGTCCCCCAAGTACATCGGCAATCTGGTCGAACGGATTCTTGCGGGCGAACCGAAGATCCACGCGTTGTGGATCTACGGCGCCGACGACCTCGCCGTGTGCAACACCGCGGCGTCGGATCCGGGCACGTGGGGCCCCACCGGCCGCCTGCCCGGATTTCCCGGCTCCGAGGCCTATCCGCCGCAACCGATGATGGACCAGATCCGCAAGATGCTCACAGACTACGCGGCGGCCGGGGGCTCCTACGAGGAGGTCGCCATAGCCGATAGCGGGCACGTGCCGTTCATCACCCACATCGACGCATTCGACCGGGCGTTTCACGCCCACCTCGCAAAGACGAGCTGAGCAGGAATTGGGGGGCTAATCGATGGACAGCGTGAAATCCGATCAACACGTGTTCGATCTGGGTTCGCACGACTGCGTGTCCGGCACGCGATTGCAAAGCGCCAGGATCGGTTACGAAACCTACGGCACGCTGAATCCCGGCAGAAGCAACGCCATCCTCGTGTGCCATTACTTCTCCGGCAACGCGCGCGCCGCCGGCCCGGCCGACGACGACCACGAACTGCCGGGCTGGTGGGACAGGATCATCGGCCCCGGCAAGGCCCTCGACACGGACCGTTACTTCGTGGTCTGCAGCAACTCGCTGGCCAACCTCAACGCCTGCGACGGGTTTTCGGTCACGACCGGCCCGGCCAGCGAGAATCCCGAGACCGGCAAAGCCTGGGGACTGGATTTCCCGCTGGTCACGGTCGAGGATTTCGTGCACGTTCAGAAACGCCTGCTCGAACACCTCGGCATCGAGCGCCTCGTTGCCGTAGCCGGCCCGTCCGGCGGCTCGGTGCAGGCCATCCAGTGGTCGGTCGAGTACCCGGA
>JANQGP010000113.1 GCA_028277265.1 Woeseiaceae bacterium
GAGACCATTTCCTGGTTGACCAGGTCCGTCTGCAAGTTACGCGTGTAGGTGCCGTCGATCTTCAGGTAGTCGATGGGCAGGTGTTTGAGACTGGCAAACGAACCAAGCCCGCTGCCGAAATCGTCGAGCGAGAACTCGCAGCCGAGACCGTGCAGTACTTCGATAAAGCGCTGGGCGTGCTGCACATTGGCCAGGATCGCCGCCTCGGTAACCTCGAAACAGATCGACGACGGGGACACCCCTGAGCGATCGAGAGCGTCGACGACGAAACCGAGGAACGACTCGTCGCCGAGCGTCTGCCCGGAGAGGTTGATCGCACAGCTTCGATTCGCCGCGAGCTTGATCTCACCGCTGTTGATCGCCGCGAGCGCCGCATTGATCACCCAGCGGTCGATCTGCGGCATCATCTGGTAACGCTCGGCCGGCCGCAGGAATTCGGCGGAACCACTTGCCTTGCCCAGTCCGTCATCGAGACGAATCAGCACTTCGACCGACGGGCCGGAGTCCGCGCGACCTTGTGTGGCGATGATCGGCTGCGTCGCAAGTTCGAAGCTGTCCTCATGCAGCGCATCCTGCAGTTGCCTCAGCCACTGGATGTCACCGCGTTCGCGTGCAACCGCTTCGTCGCGCGCCGAATAGACGTGCACCTGGCCCCGTCCCTGCTGCTTCGCCATGTAGCACGCCGAATCAGCGGCACTCATGACATCCTGCAACGTACCGCTCGCATGCGAGATCTCGACGAGGCCGATGGAGATGCCGATGTTGAAGATCTTGTCCTTCCAGACGAAGCGGTAATCGGCGACGGCGTTGCAGATATCCGTGGCAATCTGCCGCGCTTTCTCGATCGGGCAACCGATCAGCAGCGCCCCGAATTCATCGCCGCCCAGGCGCCCGACGAAATCGGAGTCGCGCACCTGGTCCTTGATCAGGGCCGCAACCTCGCGAAGCATGTTGTCGCCCGCCATGTGACCACAGCTGTCGTTGACGGCCTTGAAGCGATCGAGGTCCATGTAGAACAACATGTGCACCGCTTCTTCGGCATGAGCCGCGTCCATCGCCTCATCGAGCCGGCGTTCGAATTCGCGACGGTTGATCAGTCCGGTGAGCGGATCGTGCGTCGCCTGGTAGGACATCTTGCGCGTCAGACCACGCAACTCGCTGACATCGTGGAACACGACGACGGTACCCGAAATGCTGTTGCTCGGGCCGCGCACCGGCGATGCGGTGATCTCGACGGAATGCTCGTGTTCGCCGTCGGCCGTGACCATGACGGCGCGGCGTCCCATGTTCACGCGTCGGCGCATGGCGAGACAACGCTCCACGGGATCGCCGAGCGGCCGCCTGTCGGCGTCGTCGACAAGCGCGAACAACTCGCCGACCCGGTGGCCGGCGGCGTCATCGCGGTTCGTGCCGATCAAGTTCTCGGCCGCGAGGTTCATGTAGTCGATCCGCCCGTCGTTGTCGGTCGTGATGACACCCTCGGAGATGGACTCGAGCGTGTACTGTGCCTGTCGCTTGCTGCGCGAAAGCGACACTTCGAGGCTCTTGCGGTGACTGACGTCGCGCGCGACGGTCAGGATTGCAGTGCCGCCGCGAAAGTCGATGTTTGAACTCTGCGCTTCGACCCACAGGCCGGCCTGGTTGCCGTTGATCAGCTGCATCTCGATGCGGCGCGGCGCGGACTCACCGGCGAGTCGCTTCGCGACGGTCTTGCGAAACAGCGCCCGGTATGCGGGTTTGACGAGATCGGCGATCTCGCGCCCGACCAGCTGCGCGGGCTCGAGTCCGACGAGACTCGCTGCCGACTCGTTCGCCAGCATGATCTTCTCGTCATGAATGATGACGATCTCGGGAAGCGTGCGCGCGAAATCCGCGAACAGCCGATCGCGGCCCTGGATCTTCTCGTCACGCTCACCGAGTGCGTCGAACAGGCGATTCACCGTGTGGGCGAGCTGCGCCGTCTGCGGGTCACCCGGAATGGTCAGGCGCCGGCCCACCGAGGCATCCCGGGAGGCGTCCAGCGTTTCCTTGTTGAGCCTGTCGATGCGCTTCAGCGCGCGGCGCTGCGATCGCCAAAGCGCGACACTAACGCCCGTAGCCGCAACGGCGGCGGTGGCAAGCACAATGATCAGGATCGTCGAAGTCATTCAGGGCCCGGCATTCACGTAGTCAGTTCGTCATGGATCATTTGATATGATTGCTTTTTTCGAGACTCGCAGCGGGTGTCTGTTCAAGGATATCCCAGCAACAGAAGCGGGCCGCGACGATTCACCATAATTCCGGACTGGGTGCCATGACGCACCCTGCGAGGCAATCGCCGCTCCTGCATAGCGCTGCTTTTTCAAATTTCAATCAAGAGCTTACGAGTATCACACGCATGAACACCGACTACGCGCGCCTGCAGATGGTCAACCAGCAGGTTCGAGGCTGGAACGTTTATGACGAAGACGTTCTCGCGATGCTGAAGGAGCTGCCGCGCGAGCATTTCGTCCCGGCCGGGTTCGAGTCGCTCGCATTCGCCGATCTTGCCATTCCTCTGGGACACGGCGAACACATGATGACGCCGACGATCGAAGGCCGCCTGCTGCAGGCACTCGGTCTTCGCGGCAACGAGAACGTGCTCGAGATCGGTACGGGCAGCGGGTTCATGACGGCCTGCCTCGCAAGTCTCGCTACGCACGTCACGAGCATCGACATCCACGATGATCTTGTCGAACGCGCGTCGCGCAAACTCGAGAGCGCCGGCATCGACAACGTCACGCTGTCGCCGATGGATGCGACACGATCACTGCCGGATGGTTCGTTCGACGCCATAGCCGTTACCGGCTCCGTTCAGACACTCGATCCGCGCTTCGTCGAGGCGCTGGCGCCTCGCGGCAAGCTGTTTGTCGTCGTCGGCGACGCCCCGGCGATGGAGGCCCGGCTGATCGAGCGCACCGACGATGACGTCGACACGACCGGCTTGTTCGAGACGGACCTCGCACCGCTGATTCACGGCGCGTTGCCACCACAATTTGCGTTTTAAACGAAACCAGTTGGGGGCATCCCGCATCTAAGTCCTGAAGCGCTTCTTCCCAACTGGTTTGGTGATATAGTAGACTATAACACCTAGTCCCTGAGGGCGACCTCAAACCGGAACACGACACCATGAGAAAAGTTAATAAATCCAATGTACTGATAGCAGTCCTCGGCGTTGCGGCCCTGCCTGCGTCCGCCAATGCAGCCTCGCTGCTCGAAATCTATCAGCAGGCATTGCAGAGCGATCCTCAGATCCACGAAGCCGAAGCCCTGCGCCTCGCGGCCCTCGAGGCCAAGCCGCAGGCGCGCAGCGCGTACCTGCCGCAGTTGACGCTGTCCGGCGATTACGAAATGACCGAGACCTCGGGTCCAACCCTTTTTCAGCCCGATCTGACGCAACCGAGAATCAGGGCGGAACGCACCAATGAAACCGACCTGATCCGGTGGGGCGTGGGCTTGCAGCAGACCATTTTCAGATGGGACAGCATCGTCAACCTGAGACGCGCCGACAAGCAGGTGGCCAGGGCGGAAGCCCAGCGTGAAGCGGCGCAGCAGGACCTGATCATCCGGGTCGCCCAGCGCTACTTCGATGTGCTTGCCGCGGAAGATCGCCTGCGTTCGATCCACGCGGACCGCCAGGCGATCGCGCGTCAGCTCGAGCAGGCGAAGCAGCGATTCGAAGTCGGGCTCATCGCCATTACTGACGTGCAGGAATCGCAGGCCGCCTTCGACCAGTCGATTGCCAACGAAATCGGCGCGAAGCGCTCGCTCGCGACTGCGCGCGAATTCCTGCGTGAAATCACGGGTGAGTACGTCACTAGCCTGTCCGCCCCGAAGGAAGACTTCCCGCTCGAAAGTCCGGAGCGAAGCGAACGCGCATGGGTCGACCTGTCTCTGAACCAGAACCTCAGTCTCGTGGCCAGTCGACTCGACGAGAAGCTCGCTCGTGACGAGATTTCGTTTCGCCGAAACGGGCACTACCCGACGCTGGAACTCACCGCGCGCATCAGCGAAGACGACACGGATTCGACCTCGACGTTCGATTTCATCGATCCGGCGACGGGCCAGCCGTCTTCGCTCTCGTTTACCGATTCACTGACCAGCGAATTCGATGGCGTGTTCCTGCGACTGAACATGCCGCTGTTCGCGGGTGGCGGAACGTCGTCGCGCGTGCGTGAAGCCGTTTACCTGCATCGCGCGGCGCGCGAGCAACTGCAACGCGTCACTCGCGAAACGGAGCGCCAGGCGCGTGACGCCTACCTCGGAGTGCTCTCGGAAATGAGCCGAGTCCAGGCGCTCGAGCAGGCCGTTGCCTCGAGCCGCACGGCGCTCGAGGCAACCGAAGCCGGTTTCGAGGTGGGTACGCGGACGATCGTCGACGTGCTGAATTCGCAATTCGCCCTCTATGCGGCCATTACGAACTACGAGCAGAGCCGCTACGACTACATTCTCAACGTGCTGCGCCTCAAGCAGGCGGCCGGCACGCTGCAGATCCAGGACCTCGAGGACATCGACCAGTGGCTGGTCGAGCGCAAGACCCCGGAGGAGGTCTTCGCCGAGGAGGCTGCCGAGGAAACGGCCGGGGACTAGGGTTCTGTCAAAAGCGGTTCGACCAGCACGAGGAGCCGCTCCAGCGCGCCGCGGTTCTTTTCGAGGACCTCGCGTCCGGCAGAACCCAGCCGACGGGCCTCGTCCGGGTTACCGAGCAGGTGGGCAACCGTCTTGCCCAGTTCGTCCGGTGTGTCGACTTTGAGGCAGGCTCCGAGGTCGATGAACAGGTCGGCGATGTCCTGGGCATTGAAATTGTGCGGACCGGTGATGATCGGTACGCCCACGGCGGCGGGTTCGAGCAGGTTGTGGCCGCCGATGGGGACGAGACTGCCGGCCACGAACGCAACGTCGCTTGCGGCGTAGAACAGCGGCACCTCACCCATCGTATCGCACAAGAAGACGGGAATACTCGCGTCGACGGCTCTGCCGTCGGTTCGTGTCACGACGCCGAAACCCTTTTTGTCAACGAGTTCCCGGACACCCGCGAAGCGCTCCGGGTGGCGTGGTACCAGTACGAGCAGCAGATCCGGGTAGCGCGAGAGCAACCCGGCGTGCACGTCCAGCAGGAGCTGCTCCTCACCGTCGTGAGTGCTGGCCGCGATCCAGACGGGACGTTCGCCGAACAGTTCCGCGCGCACGGCATTTCCCCGTTCGACGGCCCCGGGATCGGGCTCTACGTCGAACTTGATGTTGCCCATCACGTGCGTGCGCTCGGCGCTCGCGCCGAGCGAAAGAAAGCGTTCGGCATCCTGCCGGCTTTGCGCCGCGATGATGATGCCGTGAGACAGGGTCTCGCGTATCAACGACACCATCTTGCTGTAGCCGGGCACCGACTTCGGCGAGATACGCGCGCTGACGAGGATGAGGGGGATGTCGCGAGTACCGCAGCCTCGATAGAGGTTGGGCCAGATCTCGGTTTCCATGATCAGGGCCGCCTCGGGACGTACGCTCCTGTAGAACTTCGCAATGGCGTGGGGAAATTCGAACGGTATGTAGGCGTGCTCTACCGTGTCGCCGAATACGGCGCGGACACGCGCGGCGCCTGTCGGGGTTACGGTCGTAACCAGCATGCTACGGCCGGGGAAGCGTTCCGCCAGCGCCCGTACGAGAGGCACTGCGGCCTGCACTTCTCCGACCGACACGGCGTGCAGCCAGATACAGTTGTCAATGCGCGGATAGCCGAAGCCGAAACGCTGTCCCAGGCGGTCGAGGTAACTGCGGTTGACGACGCCCCGAACGAGCCAGTAGATCGCGAAGGGCACCAGCAGCACGTAGGTCAACAGGTTGTAGAGGATTCGCACGGCCGATCGCCCGTCCGCTAG
>JANQGP010000146.1 GCA_028277265.1 Woeseiaceae bacterium
CGTCATCTGCGGCGACTGGAACATCGTGCACAAGGAAGTCGACATCAGGAACTGGAAGCAGAACCAGAAGAACTCGGGCTGCCTGCCCGAGGAGCGCGCCTGGCTTGACAAGGTGTTCGGTGAGTGGGGGTGGGTCGACGCGTTTCGGACGCTCGAGCAGGAGCCGGAACAGTACACCTGGTGGTCGAATCGCGGTGCCGCGTGGGACAACAACGTCGGATGGCGTATCGACTATCACGTCGTCACGCCGGGGCTTCGCGACAGGGTAAGGCGCACGGAGATCTATCGCGACGAGCGCTTTTCCGACCATGCGCCGCTGATCATGGATTACGATTGGCATCATGAGTGACGCTGGCGAATCCGCCCAAACGGAGAAACCCTGGACCTGGTACCTGCAAGAAAAGCTTGTCGTTATCTTCTTCTTCGGTTTTTCGGGCGGCCTGCCGTTCCCTTTGGTCTATGCAACGCTGACCTACTGGCTCAACGAGTCGGGTATTGAAAAGAGCACGATCAGCGCGTTTGCCTGGATCGGGTTTGCCTACGCGCTGAAGTTCCTCTGGTCGCCGCTCGTCGACAGGCTCCACCTTCCCATCCTGACAACTGCACTGGGCCGTCGGCGATCCTGGTTGCTGCTATCGCAGATACTCATCGCGGCCGCCCTCGTGGTGCTGGCAAATATCGATCCGTCGCAGGCCATCACGGCTTTCGCGCTGGTGGCTCTGGCCGTAGCGATCTCGTCCGCCACGCAGGACATGGCGATCGACGCCTACCGTATTGAATGCGCGCCCGACGAGATGCAGGGATTGTTGGCTGCGTCGTACCAGTACGGGTATCGCATCGCGATAATCGTTGGCGGCGCCGGCGCACTGTACGTCGCGGATTTCATGTCGTGGACGATTGCCTACAAGGCCATGGCCGTTTGCATGGGTATCGGCATGCTGACGACCCTGCTGGCGAAGGAGCCTCCGGTACCCGAGGGCTCCAATGTCGATGCCCGCGTCTTCGACGAAGGATTCGCGCGCTGGTTCGTCAATTCCGTTGTCGGACCGTTCGTCGATTTTTTCAAGCGCTACGGCTGGTTCGCACTGACGATGCTGCTGTTCATCGCCCTCTACCGCATCAGCGACTACGTTCTTGGCATCCTCGCCAACCCGTTCTACGACGACATCGGGTTTACGAAGTCGCAGGTCGCCAGTGTGGCAAAACTGTACGGTCTGTGGGTCGCCCTCATCGGCATCGCCGGCGGCGGCGTGGCTATCGCCAAGCTGGGCCCGGCGCGCTCGTTGATACTGTCCGCCACGCTGATCGCCGTGACAAACCTCTTCTTTGTTTACCTGGCAGCGACGGGACCCGATCTGCTGGCGCTGACCATTACGATCAGCTTTGACAACTTCGCGCAGGGTTTCTCGGGCACCGTCTTCATTGCCTACCTGTCGAGCCTGACGAACATCTCGTTCACGGCCACGCAGTACGCGTTGTTCAGCTCCCTCTCGGTCTTCGTCGGCAAGCTCGTGGCGGGTTTCTCGGGCGACGTCCAGGAGCTGCTGGGCTACGAGGGCTTTTTCCTGTACGCCGCGGCAACAGGCATTCCGTCGATTATTCTCGCGATCATCGTCGTGCGCTTCACGCCCAGGCCGCGGGAGTGAAAGAGATCGAGGTAGGGCGCCTCGACGAACTCGAGGATCCGGGTTGCCGCGAGTTCTCGATCGGCGACGGCGACTGGCCTTTTCGCGGGTTCGTGGTGCGCAAGGGCGATGATGTGTACGCGTACCAGAATTTCTGCGTGCACGTCGGCCACCCGCTCAACTGGTCGCCCGACCAGTTCCTGGCGCGGGACCGGTCCGCGCTGATCTGCGCTTCGCACGGCGCGACGTACGAGATCGAGACGGGCTATTGCTACGCGGGCCCGGGGAACGGCCGCTCGCTCAGAAAGGTAGACGCCGAGGTACGCGATGGGGTCGTTTACGTCACGGGCCCGACGAGTCTCTGATCGCTATATTTTGTCGAGAAACGCGAGCGGATCGTGGTAGCCGTTCGGAACCTCGCTGCCGTCCTTGTCGGCGACAAAATCCTCGGGATCCATGTCGACTGAACCCGACCAGTCTTCGGGAGCCGCAACTTCGGTCAGCAACAGGTCCTGCCAGCGATAGGCATCGACCTCGTCGATCGTACCGTCGAACTGCTGGATTTCGACGGTCTTGTCGGCCTCGTCGATCGCAACCACTTCGAACAGCGTTCCGTTGGGCCGCTTGAACCACTGACCGATGACGGGATACTGAATCGACATTGCGCTGCCCTGTACTTTGTTTTCGCCTCTCTACTTTCTTTATAGATCATGAGCGGCGCGGCGCAAGCCAAAACCGGGGACAGTGACCCTGTTTTCGAAAACGTGGTCACTGTCCCCGGTTTTGGCGTGTGAAGCACCAGTCGACGATGCGATGCCCCTGGCGCAGTCCCCGGCGTTCGAACTTGGTCTGCGGCCGGTCCAGGGGCGCCTCGCCGCCATGCTCGCGCCGTTCGATGCACTCGAAGCGTATCGATGCGCCGAGCACCTCGTCGATGTGCTCGGCGTAAGCAGCCCAGTCCGTCGCGATATTCAGCGTGCCGCCCGGTCTCAGGCGATCGGCGACGAGATCGACAAAACCCGGCTGCACGATGCGGCGCTTGTGGTGCCGTTTCTTCGGCCATGGGTCGGGGAAGTAGAGATTCAGCCGCGATAGTGACTCCGGCGGCACCTGGTGACGCAGTACCTCGACGGCATCGCGCACGATCAGCCGCAGGTTGCTGATTTCGGCTTCGCTGGCCTTCAGCATACAGTGCCCGACGCCCGGTTCATGGACCTCGATGCCGATGAAATCCTTTTCGGGGGCCGCTGCGGCCAGCTCGACGAGCGTCTCCCCGTTGCCGAAACCGATTTCGAGCACCACGTCGGCTTCCCGGTTGAACAACGACCGGAAATCCAGCGGGACGTCGGCGGCGTCGACCCCAAATGTCGGCCAGAAATCCTGAAGCGCGCGCCGCTGCGAGGCGGTCATGCGGCCGGCGCGGCGCACAAAGCTGCGAATCGTTCGTTTCCGGAGGATCTTGTCGGCCATGGATATTGGATTGTGCGCGCTCACAACAGTATATTTTGCAGGTACTCAATAATATTTCGGGGGGAATATTGTGTCCAAGCTTACAAGAATCAAGGGCTTGCGAAATGCTGTGGCGCTCTGCGCCAGCATGGTCGCCGCCGTTGTTGCGTATTCGCAACCGACCGCGGCCTATGCCCAGGAGGGCTCTGCCGGAGCGCTACTCGAGGAAATCGTCACGGTCGCGCGCAAGAAGAGCGACGCCGAGGCGGTCCAGGACGTGCCGATCGCCGTGACGGCCTTCGGTGCCGAGCAGATCGATGCGCTGTTCGTCAAGAAGATCGAGGATCTCAGCTACATCATGCCCAACGTGCAGCTCGAGTCGGTCGGCACCTTCCCGGGGGTGCAGAACTTCTCGATCCGCGGCCAGGGCATCAACAGCTCGATCCCGTCGGTCGATCCGACCGTCGGTGTGTTCGTCGACGGCATCTTCATGGGCACGACCTACGGTGTCGTCATCGATACTTTCGATCTCGAAGCGATCGAGGTGCTGCGCGGCCCGCAGGGTCTGCTGTTCGGCCGAAACGTAACGGGCGGCGCCGTCGTGCTGCGCAATGCCCGCCCCGATGGCGAGTTTCGCACCCGTGTCCGTGTCGGCATGACCGACGAGGATCAGTTCAACGTCGCCGCGGCCATCGAAGGTGCATTGATCGAGGACACACTGGCCGCCAAGATGGTCGTCTTGTACGACGACGACTCGGGTTACTACGGCAACATCAACCCGCAGGCCACCACTCCGGCACCGCACCCGCTGCAGCCGTTCTATGCGAATCCCGCCGACGGCTCCAACGTCGGGGCGCTGGAAACGAAGATGTTCCGGCCGACGCTCGTCTGGACGCCGTCCGACGATACCGAGCTCGCGATTATCGTCGAGCACGGCCGCACGGAGGGTGACGGTGCCGCATGGGCGAACGTGACCGCCCAGCGCGCAGGCGCACAGCCCGACTTCGTTACGACGTCGGACGAGGTCGGTTTCACGGATATCGATTGGTTGCAGGGCGTCGTCGAATTCAATATCGGCAACGTCGGCAACGGCACACTGACGAATATTGCCGGTTATCGACGCGTTGAAGCGGACTCGGCCGCCGACATCGACGGGACGGATCTGCCGATATTTGCGGCGCCCGGGTTCACCGACCAGGAGCAAATCAGCAACGAGTTGCGCTGGTCCGGCAACTTCACCGAGCGCTGGGAGGCCACGCTCGGGCTGTATTTCTTCGAGCAGGACATCACTTACCGCGAAGCACGTTATATCTGGCTGCCGCCGCCGATCGGCCCGGCACCGCTCGGCGTCAACCTGCAGCGTGCGCTCGGCGGCGACATGGACGCCCGCAACTTCGGCGTTTTCTGGAACAACGACTTCGACCTGACCGATGCACTGACGCTGACCGCCGGCTTGAGGTACACGGACGAGACCAAGGACGCGGGCATCCTGACCGGCGCATGCTCGGACAACAGCAGCTTCAACTGCCCGGTACTCGACCTCTCCGGCGACTGGAGCAACGTCACGCCGAAGCTCGGTTTCCAGTTCCAGCTCAACGACGAAGCGCACATCTACGGCTTCTGGTCGAAGGGTTTCCGCTCGGGCGGCTTCAACTTCCGCAACGCAAAGCCAACCGTCATCCCTCCGGGACCGACGAGCGAGGAGGAAAACGACACGATCGAGATCGGCCTGAAGTCGGACCTGCTGGACGGCCGCATGCGCGTCAACGTCGCGATCTTCCAGAACGAAATCCAGGACATGCAGCGTGAGCTCAACGTTCCCGACCCGGACGTCATCGTCCTGCAGGGCACGATCAATGCCGGCGACGTCACGATCAAGGGTGTCGAGCTCGATTTCGTGGCACTCATCACCGAGCAGTTTTCGGTCAACGCATCGTACGGCTGGCAGGACGGCGAGTACGACAGCGTTAACCCGGCGTTTGCGTCGTTCCTCGGTTCCGAACTGCCTCGCCTCGCGCCGACCAACTACTCGGTCGGGCTGTCATGGGACATCCCCCTCGGGAATGGCCTCGTGAACCTTGCGGCGAACCACAGTTTCCGCGAGCGCCACCCGTACGACGACGCAAACCTCCAGTATTTCGACGACCAGCGCCGCACCAATGCGAGCATCAACTGGCTGTCGGGTGACGACCGTTGGTCGGTTTCGCTGTACGGCAAGAATCTCGAGGATGAGGCGAACTGGGGCAACCTGACGTCCATCGCCGGGCTCTGGACGGCAGGCCCGATGAAGAAGGGCCGACTCATGGGTCTCGAGATCAACTACCGCTACGAGTAGAACCGTATCGGACTTGCCTTGCCGGGGTGGCGTCCCGTCACCCCGGCATAGGCCGCCCGGATCGTCCCGAGGTCCTTTTCCTCGTCTCCGGTCAGGTCGATGCGCTCGCCGATGCCGATGCGGCGGCAGCCGAAGTCGAGAAAGCCGGGGTAGACCGGCACCTTCGCGCCCAGCGCTATCCGATAGAAACCCGATTTCCAGCCGGGCCGCTTGCTGCGCGTCCCCTCGGGCGCCAGTGCGAACAGGAACCGGTCTCTTCTTTCGAATTCATCGATCGCCTGCTGGACCGCACCACCGGGCTTACTGCGATCGAGATCGATCGCGCCGAATCCGCGCAGGAGATTGCCGAGCGGAAACCAGAACAAGGACTGCTTGGCGAAGAAGTTGAGGTCCAGGCCGCCAACGTAGACCTTGTAGGTCAGGGCCCAGAAGCCGTCCCAGTTCGACGTGTGCGGCGCCGCGATGATGACGGCTTTCGGCGCGTCGGGCGGGCCGCCGACCAGGGTCCATCCCCGCAGTCTCAGCAGCCAGCCGGCTATCCGTTTCCACATGGCCTCTGTCCTTCGAGCTACATGCTGGTGTCAGGCAGACGCACAGAGTACCGTATCCCGATCGACATCGTTAACCGAGGCTACCGATGCGAACATCCGGATGGATGAAGCGCCAACCCTGGTTCTGGCCCATCAAACTGTTCCTGAAACGCATCTCGGGCAAGGAACTCTGGCTCAGGCCCGAGGTCTCTCGCAAGGTGCTGCTGAGCGATGGCTGGAAGTACTCTCCCGAGGGTCTCGGCGAGGGGTCTATCGTCTACTCGCTCGGTGTCGGCGATTGCATCGACTTCGATCTCGACCTCGTCGAACGATACGGGGCGACCGTGCACACGTTCGACCCGACGCCCTATGCGGAGGAGTGGATCGGCAGACAGGACCTGCCCGACAAGATCGTGTTTCATCCCTGGGCGGCCGCGGGCCAGAACGGGTCGTTGCGGCTGTTTCGCAGGGTCAATACGCGCGGCAAGCGCTCCAGGGTCATGTGGACGGCCGATGACAGCGCCGGCGATGCAACCGACTTCATCGATGCGCCGGCCTATACGATCGGAACGATGATGGAGAAACTCGGCCACGAGACCGTCGACCTGCTGAAGATGGACGTCGAAGGCGCCGAATTCGGAATTCTCGACGGGCTACGGGCAGGAGAACGGCTGCCGAGGCAGCTGCTCGTCGAATATCACCATCGTTTCCCGGGCATCGGCAAGCAACGCACGGCCGAGAGCATCGCGAATCTGCAAAAGCTCGGCTATCGGATATTCGCGATTGCCGAGACGGGCCGCGAGGTCAGTTTCGTGCTCGAGTAGCGGAACGCGGCGATACGTACATCGTGATATCCGCCGTGACGACGACGTTGTCGTCGGCGTCGACGACCCGCACGGGAACGACGACGTCCTGCGCCTCGCCCTCGACGATCTCCGGGAAGGCGCCCTCGGCGTGGAGATCGGTCATTGCCCTGGCGATGTAATTGATCTGCATCCCGCGCGGTATCCAGCGCATCGAAAGCGGAATCGAGACTTCGGTCAGCGTGCCCGCGACGAGCTCGCAGAGGTTCGCCATGGCAATCGCGTGGACGGTGCCGATGTGGTTCTGGACCTTGCGTCGCTTGCGCATACGGGCGATCGCGCGGCCGGGCTCGAGCACGTCGAACACCGGGCTGATCGTACCGAAGTAGGGGGCCCGGAAGCAGACGATGCGCGAGAATACCCAGCGACCGAGTGCGCTGCCCGACAGTCTTTTCCAGGCGTCGAGGGCGTTCAAGGGCGCGCGAACCATGCGGCGATGGCGCCTGCGCCCAGCAGAACCAGGCCCACCCAGGGCGTCGCGCCCAGCGTAATGACCAGGGCACCGGAAATCGTGCTGGTCGCCGCGGCCGCGAGCCAGTAGCGCTGCCGGCGCTGTTCCTCGAGCTGCCGCCGCATCTCCCTGAGCTCGGGGGAGTTCAGGTTGAACTGTATGCGGCCGTTGGCGGCCTGCTCGCCGAGATGCTGCAGGATCGCGGGCAGCTCGCGCAGCGCATCGCGCAGCTGCGGCAGATTGTCACGCACGTCCCTGAGCATGGCACGGCCGCCGACTTGCTCATCCATCCATTGCTTCAGGACCGGGTGCGCCGTCTTCCAGAGATCGAGCTGCGGATAGAGCTGTCGCCCGAGGCCCTCGATATTGAAGAGCGTCTTGTGCAGCAGGATCATTTGCGGCTGGATCTCGACGTTGAAGCGCTGGGCGACACGGAACAGTCGCATCAGGACCTGGGCAAACGAAATCTCGGCCAGTGGCTTGTTGAAGATCGGTTCGCACACTGTCCGCACGGCGGTCTCGAGCTGGTCGACGCGCGTGCCCGGCGGAACCCAGCCGGAGTCGAGGTGCAGCTTCGCGATTCGGTAGTAGTTGCGGTCGAAGAACGCGAGGAAGTTCTCGGCGAGATAGCGCTGGTCGTCCGGACTCAGCGTACCGACGATACCGAAGTCGACCGCCGCGTACTTCGGCATCTCGGGATCGGTGTGGATCACGAAGATGTTGCCCGGGTGCATGTCCGCGTGGAAGAAATTGTGGCGGAAGACCTGCGTGAAGAAGATCTCGACGCCGTTCTCAGCGAGTACCTGGATGTTCGTGCCGGCGGCGCGCAGTGCGTCCATGTCACTGATCGGCGTGCCGTAAATGCGCTCCTGGACGAGCACCTCCGGGCGGCAGTAGTCCCAGTAGATGTCGGGTACGTAGAGCATGTCCGAGCCCTGGAAATTGCGCTTGAGCTGGGCCGTGTTGGCGGCCTCGCGCATCAGGTCGAGCTCGTCGAGAATCGTGTGCTCGTATTCGTTGACGACCTCGATCGGTTTCAGGCGCTTGCCGTGGACCCAGTAGCGGTCGGCGAGCGAAGCAACCATGCGCAGGACACGCAGGTCGCGGTCGATTTGCTCGTGCACGCCCGGCCGCAGCACCTTGATGATGACCTCGTTGCCGTCCGGGAGCTGAGCGGTATGGACCTGTGCGATCGAGGCGGCGGCGAGCGGCTCGACATCGAAGCGCTTGAAGACGGCTTCGACCGGTTCGCCGTAGGCGTCGTTGAGAATGTCGATCGCTTCATTCGCGGGGAACGGCGGGACAGCGTCCTGCAGCTTGGCGAGCTCGTCGGCGATGTCGGGCGGCAACAGGTCCCGGCGGGTCGAGATCGCCTGGCCGAATTTCACGAAGATCGGGCCGAGTTCCTCGAGCGCGAGGCGGATGCGCTCGCCGAGCGGCGCCGAGCTGTCACGGCGCCGCGGCGCAAGATAGAACAGGAAGCGCATCGGTCTGAGCAGATGCGTTTCCTTGATGATCTCGTCGAGACCGTACTTCACGAGGACGCGTTGGATCGCGAGCATACGGAAGATGGTGCGATAGCTGGCCATGTCAGCTGCCATCCTGCAGGCGGTCGATACGCGCTTCGAGACGCGCGACGTCATCACGCAGGCGATCGACGTCGTCGGCAAACTTCTCGACCTCGTAGCGGCTCGGAACGTCACGGCTCTCTTCCTGGAGATACTCGCGAATGTTGGTGCCCATCGTCGCGCGTGCCTCGCGGCTCCAGTCGGTTACGCCGCGCGCGATTTCGCCGAGGCGATGGGCCGCGACGTCGCCAACGACGCTCGATAACTCTTCTTCGATGTCGGGTTTCGCAAGCGCGAGCAAACGCGAGAAATCGTCTGCGACGTGCGCATCACCCGACAGCTCGATGGAGCCGTCACGCAGCGCCGCCGGATCCGACTCAGCCGCCATGCGGGCCAGCGCCGTCAGGGACCCGGAGATGACGACATCGGCCTCCTCGTCGCAGTCAGTGGTCAGTTCGAGCTCGTCATCGCGCACGATGAACCAGGTCGCGAGCCCGGTGTTGTTGACGCGAACGGCGATGATCGAACCCGCGAGCTTCTCGCAAAGTTCTCGGGCCGGGGTCGTCTCCCGAATGTTCCGGTTCAGGATGCCCGCGACCGGGCGCAACGCGATCTCGAGCGGGTTCATGGTTCAGATCCGATAGCCGATGTGCAGTGCGACGACCCCGGCGGCCAGGTTGTGATAACGGCAACGCTCGAACCCGGCACCCTCCATCATGGCCTTCAGCGTCTCCTGGTCGGGGTGCATACGGATGGACTCGGCCAGATACTGGTAGCTGTCGGCGTCTTTCGCAACGAGTCTGCCGAGCGTCGGCAAGACCTTGAACGAGTACAGGTCATACGCCGGCTTGACGATGCGGTTCGGGGCCGAGAACTCGAGGATCATCGCCTTGCCGCCGGGCTTCAGGGTCTCAAGCATCGAACGCAGTGCGGCGTCCTTGTCCGTAACGTTGCGCAGACCGAATGCGATCGTGATGCAGTCGAAGGTAGCGTCGGCAAACGGGAGGTTTTGCGCGTCGACCTGGGTGATCGACACGTTGCCGGCAACGCCGGCGTCGATGAGACGGCTTCGGCCCTGCCTGAGCATGGCGGCATTGATGTCGGCGAGTACGACGCGCCCTTCGGGGCCCACCTTTCCCGCAAACGCACGGGCGAGATCGCCGGTGCCGCCGGCGAGGTCGAGTACGACGTCGCCTTGCCGGACCCCGGCCTGCTCAATGGTGTAGCGCTTCCAGAGACGGTGAAGACCGGCGGACATCAGGTCGTTCATGATGTCGTAGCGGGTCGCGACAGAGTCGAAGACACCGCGAACCCGATCCGCTTTCTCCTCGGTCGCGACGGTCTGGTACCCGAAGTGCGTCGTGTTGTCGGAGTCCTGCTTGGCCATTGTTATTGCTCGCTTCTGGCAGGCGAGGATACCGGAAATAGGGTACCGGACACCCTATTTCCGCAGGGTTTTTATTGCTACCAGTAGTTCCCGCAGGAAATAGGGTGTCCGGTACCCTATTTACAGGATGTATCGGCTGAGGTCCTCGTCTCTCGAGAGCTCCGCGAGGTGGTCATCCACGTAGCCTGCGTCGACGGTCAGCGTCAGGCCGCTCTTGTCCGATGCTTCGAACGAGATCGTCTCGAGCAGCCGCTCGAGGACCGTGTGCAGGCGCCGGGCACCGATGTTCTCGGTGTTTTCGTTGACCTGGTAGGCAACCTCGGCGATGCGCCGGACGCCGCTCTCGGCGAAGTCGAGCGCCACTTCCTCCGTGTCGAGCAACGCGCTGTACTGCGACGTGAGCGATGCGTCGGGTTCGGTCAGAATCCGCACGAAGTCCTCGGTCGACAGCGACTTCAGCTCGACGCGAATCGGGAAACGGCCCTGCAGCTCGGGAATCAGGTCCGAGGGCTTGGAGACGTGGAACGCACCCGAGGCGATAAACAGGATGTGGTCCGTGCGCACCATGCCGTACTTCGTCGTAACCGTGGAACCCTCGACGAGCGGCAGCAGGTCCCGCTGCACACCTTCACGGGACACATCGGCGCCCTGGGTTTCCGAGCGGCGCGCCACCTTGTCGATCTCGTCCAGAAACACGATGCCGTGCTGTTCGACGGCGTCGAGCGCTTTGGCCTTGAGTTCTTCCTCGTCGACCATCTTGGCCGCCTCTTCGTCGGTCAGGAGCCGCAGTGCGTCCTTGACCTTGAGCTTGCGTGTTTTCGAGCGCGCGCCACCGAGATTCGCGAACATGCCCTGCAACTGGCTCGTCATTTCCTCCATGCCCGGGGGCGCCATGATCTCGACGCCGACGGGGACCGCGGGCACCTCGATCTCGATTTCCTTGTCGTCGAGCTCGCCTTCGCGAAGCATCTTGCGGAATTTCTGCCGTGTGTCCGAATCGCCCGGGGTCGGCTCCGGTTCATGCGTGAAGCCGACGCTGCGGTTCGGCGGCGGCAACAGCGCATCCAGTATGCGTTCCTCGGCCGCATCCTCGGCACGGAAGCGCACCTTGGACATCTCGTCCTCGCGGATCATCTTGACCGCGACGTCCATGAGATCGCGAATGATGCTGTCGACCTCTCGCCCGACGTAGCCGACCTCGGTGAACTTGGTCGCCTCGACCTTGACGAACGGCGCCTTGGCAAGACGCGCCAGCCGCCGGGAAATCTCGGTCTTGCCGACGCCGGTCGGCCCGATCATCAGGATGTTCTTGGGCGTGATCTCACTGCGAAGCGGCTCGTCGACCTGCACGCGGCGCCAGCGGTTGCGCAATGCAATCGCGACTGCGCGCTTGGCCTCGTCCTGGCCAACGATGTGTTTGTCCAGTTCCTGGACGATTTCCCTCGGGGTCATCTGGGACATGGCTTAAAGCTCTTCAACAGTGATGTTCTGGTTCGTGTACACGCAGATGTCGCCGGCGATGGTGAGCGCCTTCTCCACGACCTCGCGTGCCTCGAGATCCGTGTTCTGCAGCAGCGCAAGCGCTGCTGCCTGCGCAAAGGGTCCGCCCGAGCCGATCGCCATCAGGTCGTGCTCCGGCTCGATCACATCGCCGTTGCCCGAAATGATGAACGAGCTTTCCTTGTCGGCGACGCAAAGCAGGGCCTCGAGACGCCGCAGGCGACGGTCGGTGCGCCAGTCCTTCGCGAGCTCGATGGCGGCCCGGGTCAGGTTGCCGTACTGCTCGAGCTTGGACTCGAATAGCTCGAACAACGTGAACGCGTCGGCCGTGCCGCCGGCAAAGCCGGCGATGACGCGGCCGCCGGCCAGCGGCCGGACCTTGCGGGCGTTGCCTTTCATGACCGTGTTGCCCATGCTGACCTGGCCGTCGCCGGCGATGGCCACCTTGCCATTGCGGCGGACCGAGACGATGGTCGTCCCATCAAATTGTTTCATGTCGTGTTCCTGCCGGTGCGCGGCCGCCGGCCGCAAAAAGACTGGCTCCTAGGTCTTGTTCTTGCGAGCCCGAGGATGTGTCTCGTCGTAAATCTGGGCGAGATGCTGGAAATCAAGGTGTGTATAGACCTGAGTCGTCGCGATGTTGGCGTGCCCGAGAAGCTCCTGCACGCCGCGCAGGTCGTGGCTGGACTCGAGCACGTGCGTGGCGAAGGAGTGCCGGAACAGGTGCGGGTACACGTTGGCGTCGATGCCCTGCTGCCTGGCCCGGTGCTTGACCCGCGCCTGGACCGAGCGCGCGCTGATTCGCGTACCGCGCGTGCTGACGAACAGCGCCTTTTCGTCCACGTCGGCGAGCTCGCCACGCGTGACGGCCCACTGGCGAAGCGCTTTCAGGGCGTACCGGCCGACCGGCACGATTCGGTCCTTGTTGCCCTTGCCGGTTACCCGCACCGTCGCGTCCTGCATGTCGACGTCGCCGACGTCGAGATCAGTCAGTTCGGCGAGACGCAGGCCCGATGAATACAGCAACTCGAGTATCGCGCGATCCCGGTCCACGAGCGGCCCGTCGCCCGGGATATCGAGCAGGCGCGCCATGCGGTCCGCGTCGAGATTGCCCGGCAGGCGTTTCTTCGCTTTTGGCGCCGAGACCGACGTGACCGGGTTGGACGACACGTGCTTTTCGCGTACGAGGTAGCCAAAGAACGTCCTGATGGCCGACAAGCGGCGCTGGATGCTCCTGGCGCTCAGCCCGCGTCGGTAACAGGTCGCCGAGAATGCTCGCGCGTGTTCACTGTCGACGCCGTCCCAGCCGGAGACACCGGCCTTCTCCAGGTAGTCGGCGAATGCGGCGATGTCGCGACGGTAGTTCTTGCAGGTCAGCGGTGACAGGCGCCGCTCGAACTCCAGGTGCCGGACGAAACGCTCGATCCAGCCAGCGTCGGTCATGGCCGTGCTCTAGAATCGTTTCAGCGACCCGGCGACGAGTTCGCCGAGGCGCGTCAGGAAATCGATACTCATTCCGGGGTGGAACCGGTCGCTGTCGATACTGCCGACGGCGAGGAAACCGATGTCGGCCCCGTCGCCCAGCGGCACGAGCGCAGCCGAGCCGACCTCGTTGGCATCGGCGCGGAACAGGAATTCACGCTGCGAGTCGCGAATCCGGCCGCAGCGTGCAGAGGTGCCGCCAAGGAATGTCGCGAACGGCTTGAGCGACTCGTCGTTTTTCCCGATGACGCGGAAGAAGCGGCCCGCGTCGATGTCGTCGAACGCGTCCGGATCCCCGAAAAGCACCATGACGGCATGGTCGGCGCCGAAGCCCGACCGCAATGCCTCTTCGACCGCGGCGACCGTCTTTTGCAGGTCTTTCGCGGCCAGCAGCTGCAACGTGAGTTCGTGGATCTTCGCCGAAAGCACATCGTTGTCGCGCGCGACCGAAATCAGCTCCTTGAGCTGGCGTTCGAGCCGCAGCTCCTTCTGCCGCAGCACGGAGACCTGGCGCTCGACCAGCGACACGGCCCCGCCGCTCGCATGCGGCAGGATCAGTGTGCTGAGCAGGGTGGCGTGGCGTTCGAAGAAGTCGGGGTGCGCCGACAGGTAGTCGTGAATGGTCTGTTCGGACAGTTCTTCCTCGACGTATTCGGGTTTCGCCTGCGTGCTCATAAGTCCATGAATCCTTCAGAAATTGTTTCCGCGTTCCCCGTGAGCCACACTGGCTCCGACCCGCCGCGCCAGCTTACCACGAGTTGGCCGCCGGGCAGGCGAACGTTGACCGTGTCGTCGAGCAGTCCGAGACGCTGTCCTGCCACGACCGCGGCGCAGGCGCCGGTGCCGCATGCGGCGGTTTCGCCGACGCCGCGCTCGAAAACCCGCAGGTCGATGCGGTCACGACCGGCTATTCGCATGAACCCGACGTTCGTCTTCTCCGGGAATCGCGCGTGTGTTTCGATAGCCGGCCCGAGCGTCTCGACGGGCGCCGTGTCGATGTCACCGACCAGGAGTACGCAGTGCGGATTGCCCATCGACACGGCCGAAACGTCATAGGCAAGGCCCTCGACGGTGAGCTCGTAGCGATCCGCGCGTCGTTCGGCGTCGAACGGGATCGACGCCGGCTCGAACTCGGGCGTGCCCATGCTGACGGCAACGAGACCATCGTCGTCGACGCGCGCTTCGATCGGCCCCGACGGGCTCTGCAACGCGAATTCGGCGGGGTGTCCGGGCTGGCTGGCGAGGTAACTCGCAACACAACGTACGCCGTTGCCGCATTGTTCGACCTCGGAGCCGTCGGCATTGAATACCCGATAGTTCGCGGCAACGTCCGCGTTGCGGCTTTTCGTGACCCACATCAACTGATCGAAACCCGGCCCGGTGTCTTCGTTGCCGAGCGCTTTCAGGCGCTCGACACCGGGCGGTAAGGCGTCGGTTTCGCGCTGATCGACGACGAGAATGTCGTTACCGGCGCCGTGCATTTTCGTGTAGGGAACTTTCATGGACTTTTGCAGTTTGCGTCTGTAGTTTACATAAACCCGTTACGGGTCGACCCATAACCAAACCAACAAAATTGCCCCGGAGAGGATAATGCGGCACATCATGGTCCTGAACGCGAAAGGGGGCTGCGGCAAAAGCACGCTCGCTACCAACATCGCATCCTACTTTGCCAACGAGGGCGCCACTGTTGCCCTGGCCGACTACGATCCGCAGCGCTCGAGCCTGGACTGGCTGGATCGCCGCCCGGAGAATCGGCCGACGATTCACGCGGTTGCCGGATTCGAAGGCGGCTTGCGGCATTGCCCGCGGAATGCCGATTTCGTAGTCATCGATGCGCCGGCGCGTTCGCACGGCAAAGAGCTGACGGATCTCGTTCGCCATGCCGAAACGATTCTCGTTCCGGTGCTACCGTCGACGATCGACATGCAGGCGACGACGGTCTTTCTCGATGAGCTGCGCAACGTCGGCAAGATCGACCGCAAGCAGGCGAAATTCGGGCTCGTGGCCAATCGCGTGCGCGACAATACGCTGATCTTCGACGATCTCGACGAGTACCTGACCAAAGCCAGGGCGCCGTACATCGCCGCACTGCGCGAGGCGCAGAATTACGTACGGGCGTACACGCGCGGCCTCGGTATCTTCGAGCTGCCGGAGTATCTCGCCTGGCCCGACTGGGACGAGTGGGAACCGCTGACGGCCTGGCTCCGAAGCAAACGCTCGCAGCCCTAGTCTAGCGACCTAGCGACGCCCGGATTCCCTCGGCGGGATTTTCGTATATCGGCTTGACGCCGAGAATCTCTCGCATGCGCGTCGTATCGACAACGCGCGATGACGCGAGAAAGGCGAGGCGCGTCGGCGAAAATGTCCGGGCCGCCTCCTCCCGGCCGATCTTCGGCGGAAGCGGCAGGCCGGTCTGCCGTGCAACCTCGTCGGCGAACCAGGTCGATGTGCGATGGTCGCCGTCGCCGACGTTGTAGACGCCGGCCGGGACCGCACTCGACAGCGCCGCGATACAGCATCGCGCAAGATCGTCCACGTGAATCCGGTTGCCCGGATTGGCCTCGGCCTCCGTGAGTACCGGTACGCGCTCGCGAAGACGTTCGAGTCCCAGCCGGCCCGGACCGTAGATGCCCGGAACGCGCAGGACGACGACATCGCAATCGTTGTCCGCGGCCCAGGCGCGCAGGCGGTTTTCGGCCGCGACCCGCGGCTTCGAGAGCTGGCTCCCCGGGTTGACGGGTGTGTCTTCGTCAACGAGCGCGCCGCCACAGTCGCCATAGACGCCGGTAGTGCTCAGGTAGACGAAGCGCGTCGGCGTGCCCGGAAGCCGGTCAAGGAACCCCTTGAGGCGCAGATCGTCCTCACCGCCCGGCGGCACCGTATAGACGATCGCGTAAGGCGTTGAAATCTCAAGAGGCAGGGCCCCCGTCGCATCGAAATCGACGGTGTGAAACGGCCTTGTCGTATCGATTGCCGTGCGGCTGAGGCCGACGACTTCGCCATTCGGCAGCCCGTCCAGGACGCGCCGCCCGGTGTAGCCGGTTCCGGCGACGACGGTCAGCACGGACTACGCCTTTTCAATGTGAGGAATGGCGGGCAGCGCTTCGGCGGCCACCATAACGAGGCCGTCGCGGTAGGCATCGGCCGCAGCATCCGCCTCACCCATCTCGGTCAACAGGCTGCCGTACTCGCGATAGACCTCGGGGGTCGGCCGCATGCCGATCACGGTTTCGAGATAGCTGCGAGCCTTGCCCCAGAGTTCGTTGCGCAGGCACAGGCGCGCCGCCGCGAGTAACAGGTCCGGGTCCTCACCGTGGTTCTTGAGCCAGCCCTCCGCCCGTTTGAGCTGCTTCGTCGTATCGGTCGCCTCGACGAGGCCGAACAGCGCGACGAGCGGCGCGCGCCAGTTCGTGCGCAGGAAGGCGGCAAGCTCTTTTTCCGCGCGATCGTGCATGCCGTTACGCATCAGGCCGCGGTAATAGGATTCGAGCAGGTCGACGTCGTTTCTGTGTTTTCTTGCAACGGACTTCCAGACCTGGTCGAGGATCTCGACGTCTTCGGCGCTGTCGAGCGCTTCGGCGTGCACGCGAATCGTCCACTTGTCGAGCGTCTCGGGCGGGAGGTTCGTGTTCTTGCGCAGGCGCGGCAGCAGTTCGCCCAGCGCTTCCCAGTCCTCGAGGCGGAAGTAGAGTCGGCCCATCAGCGCGAGCGCGTGCGTATGATTCTTCGAGTCTTCCTCCAGGCGCCGCAGCGTCGCGAGCGCCTGTTCGTGCTGGCCCCGATCGAGCTGGAACTCGGCCTGCGTCAGCAGCACGGCGTTGGAGGCTTCGGGTGTTTCCGCGTAAGCCAGCCGCAGCCATTCGTCGCGTCGTTCGTCGCGGCCCTGCAGATGAGCGGCTCGCGCCGCCTGCAGGTAATTGAACAGCGGCGAGTCACTCGTGCCCGCCGCGCGGGCCAGCATCTTTTCGCCGCGGGCGAAGTTGCCCTCGGCGACCTCGATCATTCCCCGGGTAAGCTTCTGGCCGGACCGTGCCGATCGGTAGCGGCCGGCCGCCTCGCCGAGACGGCGCGGCGCCATGATGATCTTGCGGATCACCCAGACGGCAAGGACGAGCAGGAACGCGAGCCCGGTGAGCACCGGGACCGACATTTCGATGACATAGCCACGGAAACTGATGACGACATAGCCCGGATCCGCGAGCAGGAAGTGGGCGCCGAAGGCGCTCAGGAACAGGATGACGACGACGACGATGCCGAATTTCACTGCGCGTTCTCGTTCAGCGTGCGGAACTGGCGCAAAAGACGCAGGGATTCGGAGATGTCCGGTACGTCCGTAGTGAACACGTGCCGGCGAATCTCGGCAATGGTCTCGAGCGCTCCCTGCACGGCGGCGCTTTCGGTATCGAAGTAATCGTTGAGCAGGATGCTCGTGTCGTCCAGCGTCTGTTCGAAGATGGCTTGCTCGCCGCGAAGCAGTGCGAGCCGCGCGGACTGCAGCTGCAACGCGATGTTGTTGCGGAGGAAGAACTCGGCGTCGGGCGACAGCTGCACGAGCCTGGCGCGCTCGGGCGGCGTTACCTTGACGAGACCGGACATCGCGTTCTTGACGGAGTCCCACGCACGGCCCGCGCCGCTGGCTTCCGGATCGACCTCGGCGGCGGGCTCGTCGTCTTCGCGAGCGCTCGCCAACGGCAGCGACTCGACGACGCGTGCAAGGCTCGCAAGGGTCAGCGTAGCGCCTTCGATGTCGGGGCGCTCCATGATGTCGAGTGCCGCAAGCTCGTCGGAGATCGCACGCCGCACGTCCGTCAATGCTGGGTTGGCGAGCTGGACGATACGTTCGTCGGCCAACCTGAGCGCCAGCGCGGCAAGATGCGGGTTGTTCGCGAGCTGCAGCTGCGCGTTCGCGATCTGCATGTAGTACTCGGATTCGGCGATGACCCACGCATCCCGAGCGCCTTCGGAAACGCCGGCCAGCGAGGCGACCGAGCTTTCGAGTGTCGAGATGCGTGCAGGCAGCGAGCTGAGCAGTCGTATGCGCTCGTCGACGTCCTGGCGCAAACCGGCGAGCTCCGCATCCACGCCCGAGTCGCTGTCGGCGAGGTCCGTGAGTCTGCTATCGAGACTGGCGATGGATTCATTCGTCGACGAGAGTCGGCTCTCCACGCTTGCCAGCGCGTCGTCGGCGCTCGTGTCGGCGGGCGTGCGCCAGTCGTTCCACGCGACGTAGCCCGCGGCGGCGAGCGCGACGATCGAGGCGAGAAAAGCAAGCCATGCGACGGGATTCCCCGAGCGCCGGCGCGGCGGTTCCGCTGGTTCCGCTTCCGACGGCTCCGAAGCGGCAGGCGGTTCCTCGGCGACGACCTCGTCTGCAGCTGCGGGTTCCTCTTCCGTGGCGAGAGGTTCCTGTTCCTTGTCTTTGTCGCTCATGGTGCTGTTCCGGAGTCGGTGCTGTGCAACGCGATGATGGCCTGGACCATGTCGTCGGCGCCGGGTCCCGCGGCGAGCGCTGGCCGGGAGGCCGGGTAGCGGTCCAGCGCCTCTTTTAACACACGACCCGAGGGCGTCACCAGTGGGGTGGATGCGACCTGCGCCGCGCACCAATCGGGCAGGATTCTGTCCAGGTTTGCGAGTGATTGTACGCTCATGACCGTGATCACGTTGATGTTGCCCTGGCGCCAGCGGCGCTCGAGCTCGGACAACGTATCCGGGTCGACGTCGGGGAGTCGTCGCTCGTACACGGACAGGTAGTCCACCGTCGCGCCGCGCGCGCGCAGCTCCTCGGCGAGCAGCTCACGGCCCTGTGAGCCGCGAATGATGCGTACCCGTTTGCCGGCGACATCGCGGAGCGATGCCTCGGCGAGCAGGTGCTCACTGTCGTAGCCGCTAGACGGCCGGATGTCGACGACGCGGCCGGCGGCCTGGACGGCTTCGGTTGTCGCCGGGCCGATCGCGGCGATCAATGCGCCGCCCGTGTATTCGATGCCGTGCTCCACGGCGTTACGGCTGATGAAGATCACGATATCCGGAGATGCCTGCCCGTCCAGTTCGTCCTGGATCGCGTGCGTGTCGCGCGCGACGATCTCGATGACCGGGAAGCAAAATGCCTGCCCGCCATGTCGCTCGATCGCATTGGCGAGCTCGATAGCCTGGGTACGTGGGCGGGTGACGAGCACGCCGGTTCCTGTGAGCGGTCCCTCAGCCACCGGCCGCCGCTCGTTCGAGCAACTCGCCGGCGCCGCCCTCGAGCATGCGCTGCGCCAGCCGGTCGCCCAGTGCCGCGGCATCGTCGGGTGTGCCCTGAATCGAATCCCGGATCGATTCGCTGCCGTCCGGCATCGCGGCGAGGCCGCGGATCCGGAGTTTTCCGTCTGCGATTTCGGCGAACGTTGCGACGGGTGACTGGCAACTGGCCTGCAGAGTGCGCGCAACGGTGCGCTCCGCCACCGTCGTCTGCACGGTCGGCGAATGATCGAGGTGACTGAGCAGTTCGCGCAGATCGTCGCGCTCTTCGAGACACTCGATCCCGAGGACGCCCTGCGCCGTTGCCGGCAGCATCTGCTCGGTCGTGAACTGCTCGGTGATGTGGTGGTCGAGTTCCAGGCGCTGCAGCCCGACCGCCGCGAGAATGATGGCGTCGAACTCGCCGGCCTCGAGCTTGGCCAGTCGCGTATTAACGTTGCCGCGCAATGGCTCGATCTTGAGGTCGGGACGCAGCATCCGCAGTTGCGCCTGGCGACGCAAGCTCGAACTGCCGATGTGTGCGCCGAGGGGAAGATCCGCGAAAGCGACGTGATCTCGGGATACGAGCGCATCGACCGGGTTTGCGCGCTCCAGCGTGCTGGCCAGGCAAAAGCCGGTCGGCATCTCCGCAGGCACGTCTTTCATGGAGTGCACGGCGATATCGGCGTCGCCGCGTTGCATGGCGATCTCGAGTTCCTTGATGAACAGTCCCTTGCCGCCGATCTTCTGCAGGCTGCGGTCGAGGATCTCGTCTCCCTTGGTCGACATCGGCAGAAGCTCGACGTCGCTGACCCCCGGCATGCTTCGCAGACGCGCGGCAACGAATTCGGCCTGCCACAGGGCGAGGGCGGACTTGCGGGTGGCGATACGAATTCTCACGACTGTCTTAAGCGCTTTTTGACCTCGGCGACGTGCCGGCGACTGATTATCAGGTCTTTGTCCTCGACTTGCGAGCCGTTTCGAAGGACGACGCGGTGCTTGCCGTCGGCGTTGCGCTCGATGCGCTCGATCCGCCCGAGGGCCACGAGCGCGCCCCGGTGGATACGGACGAAGCGGTCGCCGAACTCGGATTCGAGGGACTTCAACGAGTCGTCGATCAGGTTCTCGCCGCCGTCATGAGTGACGCAGACGTATTTCTGGTCGGCGCGGAAACTCGTGACATCCGCAACCGGGATGAGCCTGAGTTCACCCTGCACGAGCGCACACACGTGTTTGCGTTGCGCATCGAGTTCGGCGGCGGCTTCACCGAGCCCCGAGGCAGCCAACCGTGATGCCTGTTCGAGTGCGCTGAGGAGCCGCGATCGCCGTACCGGCTTGAGCACATAGCCTATGGCCCGCGCCTCGAACGCATCAATCGCGTATTCATCGTAAGCGGTCGTGAACACGACGGCGGGCGGGCGTGGTAACTCGTTGAGGTGATGCGCGGTTTCGATGCCGCCGAGGCCCGGCATGCGAATGTCCAGCAGCACGATGTCGGGTCCGAGCTCGGCAATGCGCTCCAGAGCTTCATGGCCGTTGCCGGCCTCTCCGACGACGTCGTAACCGTCCTCGTCGGCCAGGATCTGTGCGAGCCGGTCACGTGCGGGCTTTTCATCGTCGACGATCAGGACCTTCACGATGCGCCTTCTTCTTCTGCGGGAAAACGCAGCGTTACCGTGAAACGATCGTCCACGTCTTCGACATCGACGTTGCCGCGGCTGCCGTAGGCCAGTTCGAAGCGCTGTCGAATGTTCGCCATCGCCATCTTGTTGCCTTCGCTGCTGCGCTCCTTGCCCGGCGCGACCGGGTTGCTGACCGCGATCACGAGGTACTTGCCGTCGCGCTCGCCCCGCACCTCGACCTCGCCGCCGTCCGCCAGCAGTTCGATGCCGTGGTAAATGGCGTTCTCGATCAGCGGCTGAATGGTCAGGCTCGGAATCGTTGCCCGCATCGGCAGGTCGTCGATGTCCCAACGGATGTTGAGGCGCTCGCCGAGACGCAGTTTCTCGATGCGCTGGTAGATTGCCGCGACCTCGAGCTCCTGCTTGAGGCTCGAGCGGTTGCCCGTGCTCGAGAGGTTGGCGCGCAGCAGGTCGGACAGGTCCTCCACGGCTTCCTCGGCCTGTCGCGGGTCCGTGCGCGTCAGCGATGCGATCGTGTTCATACTGTTGAACAGGAAATGCGGCCGGATCAGTGCCTGCAGGGCACTTACCCGCGCCTGCGCCTCGAGCACGATGCTGCGGCGCCACTCGCTCGAGACGTACAGGTAACGCATGGCCAGCGCGATGATGATCGAGCTGATCGCAAAGGAGCGCAGGATGAACTCGGAATGCGAATCGCCGATGATGGTGGCGCCGCCAAAGCGCGTCGTCAGCTGCCAGGCAGCTTCCGCCACGACCAGGCACAAGATTTCGAGCACGATGAAGCTGATGATGAACGCCCGGAGTCTGCCGGCGCTTTCGAGCCGCGTCCGCAACTGGCACATGACGGCCGTGCCGAGCAGCGCCAGCCACAGGACGAAGAACGAGGTCTTGGACAGTTCGAGCAGGAACTGGCCCTGCGGTTCATGCGCGGCGAGCGCGAGGACGATGGCAACCAGCTCCGCGACGAGCAGAACGATGAACAGCGTGCCTGCCGAACAGAAATCCGGGAGGTAGACCTGGGTGTCTTCGTTTTGGGCCTCGGGTGCAGCCGTCAAGCGCGCGCTCCGTCACGAACTGCGGGCATTGTAGCGCCCGCGAGCCCGCGCCGCTCGGCTGGTAGTGTTAGCAGGCCCTAGTTGCAGAACTCGGCGATCTGTTCCTGTATCTTGCGGGTGGCCGCCTGACGTTCTTCGTCGTCGAGGTAGACGCGTTCGCCATTCTCGTCCGCCGTGTACAGCCGACGCGACGCGCGGTAGGTCTCGAGGCGCGCCCGCGCCGATTCACAGGCCTTCTGCTGCTCGGCGGCAGTCTCGGCCTCTTTGGCCGCTTCCTGGTCGGCCTTTTCCCGTTCGGCCCGGGCTTCGGCACGCGCTGACTGCGCGTCGAGGCGGTTCTGCACGCGTTTCTCGACGGCGCTGCCATCGGTCCTTGCGTACGTCAGCTCCAGGCGCTGTTCCGTCGCCTCGCCGCTCGGCCTGTCGCCGTAATGCACATTGCCTTCCGCATCCACCCAACGGTAGATCTCGCTGGCCGCCGCGCCGGCGGCAATCGTCAATGCCATCACCGCACAGCCGAGTACGAGTTTTCCTGATTTCATCGGGATTCCCCCAAAGGCGTGGAATGTCGCTCTCAAGTCCTGGGACGTTAACGCATTAGAGCACGATTGGGGAGGCCGTATCGTGAATCGGGTCACACTCGATCCGGTGCCCGGAAGGGTTGCGCCGGGCAAAAAAAGAGCGGGCCGCATGGCCCGCTAACCGGCTGACTCAATTGGGGAATCATCGTCAGGGTAAATCGCCTGGCAGCTGCGCGCCGGACTCCTTATGACAAGTCCGGCGCGCGCCAGGTCCTTACTCCGCCTTGGTGAACTCGGGGTAGGCCTCGAGGCCGCATTCCCCGATATCGACGCCCTCGTACTCCTCTTCCTCGGAGACGCGGATACCGATGGTCTTCTTCAGAATGAACCAGACGATGAAGCTCATCACGAACACCCAGGCAAAGATCGAAATGATGCCGTAGAGCTGCCACAGGAACGACGCCTCGTCGTTCGTGAAGCACACGGCGATCAGGCCCCAGATACCGACGACGCCGTGCACCGAGATGGCGCCGACCGGGTCGTCAATGCGGAGCTTGTCGAGCGTCACGATCGAGGCGACGACGAGCAGGCCGCCGATGGCGCCGATCGTGGTTGCCGCGAGCGGTGTCGGCGTCAGCGGTTCGGCCGTGATGGCGACGAGGCCTGCGAGTGCGCCGTTCAATGCCATCGTCAGGTCGGCCTTGCCGAACCACAGGCGCGACAGGAGCAGAGCGAACACGAGGCCGCCGGCAGCCGCCATGTTGGTGTTCACGAAGATCAGCGCCACGGCGTTGGCGTTGTCCACCCCGGTCACCTGCAGCTGAGAGCCGCCGTTGAAGCCGAACCAGCCGAGCCAGAGGATCAGCGTACCGATCGCCGCCAGCGGCAGGTTGGCGCCGGGGATAGCGTTGACCTGTCCGCCTGGACCGTATTTGCCCTTGCGAGCGCCGAGCAGCAGGACTCCGGCCAGCGCCGCGGCCGCGCCGCACATGTGCACGACGCCCGAGCCGGCGAAGTCGAGGAATCCGCCGGCATTCAGCCAGCCGCTGCCCCACTTCCAGAAGCCCTGGACCGGATAGATGAAGCCGGTGAGGACGATGGCGAACACGAAGAACGACCACAGCTTCATGCGTTCGGCAACGGCGCCCGACACGATCGACATGGCGGTGGCGACGAACACGACCTGGAAGAAGAAATCCGACAGGTTCGAGTAGTACGCGTCGCCGGCCATGACGGTTGCGACGTCGTTGTCGGCCGAGCCGAGCAGGCCGGAGCCGATGGTGGAGAGAGAAGAGAAGACGCCGCCTTCGTAGTCGCCCGGGTACATGATGGTGTACCCCATCAACATGTACATGATGCAGGCGATCGAATAGAGGCCGACGTTCTTGGTCAGGATTTCGGCCGTGTTCTTGGCGCGTACGAGGCCCGACTCGAGCATTGTAAAGCCTGCCGCCATCCACATGACGAGCGCGCCACAGATGAGAAAGTAAAATGTGTCCAGCGCATAAGCGAGTTCCGTCGCCTGCGCCGCTACTTGTGTTGCTTCCACGATAATTCCTCCGTGTTGTTAAACGGCTTCGGCGCCGGTTTCACCGGTGCGGATGCGAATGGCCTCTTCAAGCTCGGTGACGAAGATCTTGCCGTCGCCGATCTTGCCCGTACGTGCCGTGTTGGCGATGGCCTCGACGACCTGCTCCGCGACGTCGTCCGCGACAGCGAGCTCGATCTTCGCCTTGGGCAGGAAGTCGACGACGTACTCGGCGCCGCGGTAGAGCTCGGTATGACCGCGCTGGCGGCCGAATCCCTTGACCTCGGTGACCGTGATGCCCTGGATGCCGATATCGGCGACGGCTTCACGCACGTCGTCGAGTTTGAACGGCTTGATAATGGCCGTGATCATCTTCATTGCGTATTCCCCTTGAGAATTGAAAATGGGCGGCCCTGGCTGGGCCGCCCGCCTGTCCGTGACCTAGAGATCGAAGGTTTTGCCGATCGTGAATACGAGCGATTCCTCCTCGTCGCCGACGAGATCGTCGTTGGCGAAGATGAGGGCGACACCGAGATCGACTTCGGCCACCGTCGTGCCGTAGCCGAGCTCGAGGTAATCGCCGTCAGCGTCCTGCGAGAATGTACCGAACGTGCCGTAAAAGCCGTTGTCGGCCGAGTACGTCAGCGAAGCAAAGGTGTAGTCCTGCGTCGGCCCGCTGAAGTTGTCGTACTCACCGATCGCGACATCGAGCGACAGCGGCCCGAAACCCGCACCCAGGTTGATTTCCTGGTAGGTGTCGTCGAAGTCACCGGTGTAGTAGTAGCCGGTAAAGCCGATGCTCAGGGAAACCTCGCCGACGTCGGCGCCGTAGCCGAAGTAACCGTCAACCTCGAGGCCGTCGCCGACGTCCGCAGCCCAGGTACCGGCGTAGAAGCCGCCGGATTCATAGTCGATGCCGCCGCTGGCGGACGAGTTCTTCTGGAAGATGCCGCGGAAGTGGTACTCGCTGGCATAGCCGACGTTGGCCGACCAGTCGGCCTGTGCCAGGCTGCACATACCGAGCACCGAGACAACGGCGGCAGTTTTGATGAAGGTCTTCATGATTTCGCTCCCATTGAATAGTTTTCGAAGTCACGCCACTTCGAGCAGGAACCGTGCCAACTACAAAAACGGGAAATGTTTCAGTGTGTTAACAAACATGCCGCATCGGCCATGCTTCGTCGTGGTGCACGAATTTGCCCGTTTGCCCCAAATTGGCACTGGTTTTCGCGCGATGCCTGCGGTATCACTGCGCCATGACCACCGAATCGATTGAAGACATCGCGCGCAAGCTCACCGACGCCCTGCCCGAGGGCCTGAGAGCGGTCCGCGAAGACCTCGAGAACAACTTCCGCGGCGTGTTGCGCTCATCGCTTGCGAAGCTCGATCTCGTCACGCGGGAAGAGTTCGAGGTTCAGCAGGCCGTGCTCGCAAAGACCCGCGCCAGGCTCGAGAGGCTCGAGGCGCGCCTCGAGGACATCGAAGCGCAATAAGACCGACCCGGCCATGGAGGGCAGATGGGTCTTGCGATACTCCATTGCCGTGCCAGCTATGGCACGGAAGCGCCACCCGTCACGATCGAGGCGTTCCTGTCGGGCGGGCTGCCCGTGTTTACGATTGTCGGCATGCCCGAGACCGCCGTACGGGAAAGCAAGGATCGCGTTCGCAGCGCAATCATCAGCTCGGGCTACCGGTTTCCGCAGCAGCGCATCACGATCAGTCTCGGGCCCGCCGAAATGCGCAAGACCGGCGGCCGTTTCGATCTCGCCATCGCGCTCGGCATCCTGGCGGCACTGCAATACCTGCCGGCCGATGAAACCCGGAACGTCGAGTGCTACGGCGAGCTGGCGCTGAGCGGAGAACTGCGGCCCGTCCCCGGGCTACTGCCGGCGGTCATCAAGGCGCAGTCCGCCGGCAGGGCGGCGATAGTTCCGCGAGAGAATGCGGCCGAGGCCGCGCTGAGCGGCGCACGGGTTTACGGCGCGACGTCGTTGCTCGATGTCGTCGAGCATCTTGCCGGCCGGCAGGCGTTGTCGCTCGAGGCGATCGACGATGCACCCGAGCCGGTGAGGCAATACCCGGATCTGTCCGACGTCAAGGGACAGGCGCAGGCGAAACGGGCGCTCGAAATTGCCGCCGCGGGCGGACACAACCTGTTGTTCGTCGGCCCGCCCGGCACCGGCAAGAGTATGCTCGCACGGCGTCTGCCCGGCCTGCTTCCGGAGATGACCGCGGACGAAGCGCTCGAGACCGCTGCCGTCGAGTCGATTGCGGGCAATGTCCGGACGGCTGACTGGTTGCGCCGGCCGTTTCGTGCACCTCATCATTCGGCATCGGCCGCGGCAATGGTGGGAGGCGGCAGGACGCTGTCGCCCGGCGAGCTGTCCCGCGCACACAACGGTGTCCTGTTTCTCGACGAATTGCCGGAGTTCAATCGCAACGTGCTCGAGGTGCTGCGCGAACCGCTCGAGTCCGGATCGGTCAGTCTTGCGCGCGCCGGACAGCATGCCGATTACCCGGCGCGCGTACAGCTCGTCGCCGCGATGAACCCCTGTCCCTGCGGATA
>JANQGP010000182.1 GCA_028277265.1 Woeseiaceae bacterium
GTGGCTCGAGGTGCACGACAGCGATCAGTGGCTGTACTTCAATCCGGCGACCGGAGAACAAACGCTGCCCGAGCGTTTCTTCGTCTGGTGGCGAGGTAATGAGCCCCTCGTCAGTGTCGAAGGCGGCAGCAACGTCCGCGTCGACTTTGCCGTCCAGCAAACCCATCTCGATGCAATAGCCATCGCCGAGACCCAGGCGGCACAGCGGGACTCAGGCGCGTACGACTTCTCGTTGTACAGTCTGCCGATCCGCACGCAGGCGGTGTATGCGATCCTTCTGATGATACCCGTCGGTGCACTGGTGATGGTGGTCATGCGAAACGTCGTCGGTATCGACGCGTTCGGTACCTTCATGCCCGTGCTGATCGCGCTCGCGTTTCGCGAGACCAAGCTGGTCTGGGGCGTCATTCTGTTCACGCTGCTCGTTGCGCTCGGACTCAGCATTCGGTTCCTGCTCGAACGCTTGCGGCTCCTGCTCGTGCCGCGTCTCGGCGCCGTGTTGATCGTCGTCGTGTTGCTCATGTTGTTCATCAGCCTGATGTCACATCGGCTGGGCATGGAGACGGGCCTGTCCGTCGCACTGTTCCCGATGGTCATCATTGCGATGACCATCGAGCGCATGTCGGTTGTTTGGGAGGAGCGCGGTGCGACCGACGCGATTCGTGCCGGTCTGGGTAGCCTCGTGATTGCCGTCGGAGCCTACGTCTTCATGGGTATCACCGTCCTCGAGCATCTCGTCTTCACGTTTCCGGAGTTGCTGCTAGTCGTACTGGCGCTCGTGGTCCTGGCGGGCCGTTATACGGGTTATCGCCTTACCGAACTCAAGCGCTTCAGGGCGCTGGGCGGCAATTGATGTTTGCGGCCGCGAGCAAGTTGCGCGCCGCTGGCGTACTCGGACTGAACGAGCGCAATTCCGAGTTCATCATGCGGCTGAATCCGCGCCGTTTCTATCCCCGCGTGGACGACAAGGTGCAGACCAAGCAACTGGCGCTCGACGCCGGCATGGCGGTGCCCGATCTCTACGGCGTCATCAATAACCAGGGCGAGGTGCGCACGTTCCCGGACATCGTGGCGGACCGGGAAAGCTTCGTGATCAAGCCGGCACAGGGCAGTGGCGGCGACGGTATCGTCGTCGTAACCGGGCGCAGCGAGCGCAAACGCGATTGCTACCGGTTGTCGAACGGTATGATCGCCTCCGAAGGCGAGATCCTGTATCACCTGTCCAACATCGTGGGTGGCCAGTACAGCCTGAGCGGCAATCCCGACAAGGCGCTGATCGAGTACTGCGTACGTTTCGCCCCGGTGTTTACCGACGTGTCCTACCAGGGCGTGCCCGACGTGCGCGTTGTCGTGTATCGGGGTTACCCGGCCATGGCGATGGTCCGTTTGCCGACTCGGGCGTCCGATGGCAAGGCCAACCTGCACCAGGGCGCAGTCGGTGCGGGCATCGACATGGGCACCGGAGTTACGCTCAACGGCGTTCTTGAAGACGAAGTCGTCGACGAGCATCCGGATACGGGAGCGCTCGTTGCGGGTCTTGCGATTCCGCACTGGGAGTTCATCCTCGAATCGTCGGCCAAGGGATATGAAGTGACCGGGCTCGGATACCTGGGCGTCGACATGGTCATTGATCGTGACCGCGGTCCGCTGATACTCGAAATGAACGCGAGGCCCGGGCTCAATATCCAGATAGCGAACGGCGTCGGCCTCGCCGATCGCATTTCACGCATCGACACGATTCACGATGCGTCCGCTTTGCCGGAGGAGCGCGCTGCCGTTGCCCGGCACGAATTTCAACTCAAACGGGGAAGCCAATGATCGCTCGCTCAAGTCTGTTGTTCGTCCTTTTGTCGTTCTCGGTCGTCGGCGTTGCGCCGCCGACGTTTGCCGAAGAGGACGAGAAGGAATCCCATCCGCTTGCGTCGCTGCCGCTGCGACACATCGGACCGGCGATTACCTCGGGCCGCATTTCAGACTTTGCGTTCTACCCGGGCGGCGATCACGAATTCCTCGTCGGCGTCGCCTCGGGCAACCTGTGGAAGACCGATAACGGCGGCATCACCTGGACACCGTTGTTCGACAACGAGGGTTCGTACGCGATCGGCGTCGTCGAGCTCGACCCCAACGACACCAAGACGATCTGGGTCGGCACGGGTGAGAACAATGCGCAGCGCAGCGTCGCCTACGGCGATGGCGTCTACAAATCGACCGACGGCGGCAAGAGCTGGAAGAATGTCGGCCTCGAGAACTCCGGTCACATCAGCCAGATCTGGATCAACCCGGACGACTCCGACGAAGTGCTAGTGGCTGCGCAGGGACCGCTTTGGAGCGATGGCGGCGACCGCGGCCTGTATCGGACGATGGACGGCGGCAGGTCCTGGGAACGTATTCTCGCTGTCGACGAGCACACGGGCGTCAACGAGTTCGTCGTCGACCCGCGCGACCCCGACGTCATCGTAGCGTCGAGCTACCAGCGCCGGCGCCACGTCTGGGTGCTGATCAATGGCGGCCCGGGCAGTGGCATTCACAAGAGTACGGACCGCGGCAAGACCTGGACCGAGGTAAAAGCCGGCCTGCCTTCCGACCACATGGGCCGTATCGGCCTCGCCGGCGCGCCGAGCGAGCCGGACATGATCTACGCGATCATCGAAGCGAACGACGACGAAAAAGGCGTCTACCGCTCCACCGACTTCGGCAGCAACTGGACCAAACAGTCCTCTCACATGACGACGAGTCCGCAGTACTACAACGAGCTCGTCGTCGACCCGCACAACGCCGAGCGTATCTATGCGCTCGACACGTTCACGATGAAGTCCGAGGACGGCGGCAAGACGTTCGCGGCACTCTCGATGGACCATCGTCATGTCGATGATCACGCGCTCTGGATCGATCCCGAGAACACAGATCACCTGTGGATCGGCGGCGATGGCGGCATCTACGAGTCCTGGGATCGCGGCACTACGTGGCGCCACGTGCGCAACCTGTCGATCACGCAGTTTTACCGCATCCAGCCCGATTACGCGGAGCCGTTCTACAACGTCTGCGGGGGCACCCAGGACAATAATTCGTTGTGCGCACCGTCCCGCACGACGGTCGTGCACGGCATCACCAACTCGGATTGGACCATGGTGCTGGGTGGCGACGGTTACGAGCCGCAATTCGACCCGACGGACCCCGACATCCTGTATGCGCAGTACCAGTACGGCGGGCTCGCTCGCTACGACCGCCGCACGCAGGAGCGCGTTTTCATCGTGCCGCACCCGG
>JANQGP010000204.1 GCA_028277265.1 Woeseiaceae bacterium
GATGGACGCCATTCGCCTCGACCCGGGTCAGCACGCGAAAACGGGCTTTGCGACCAGGCTTCGGCGGCCAGATAGCATCGGCGTCACCCATGACCCGACCGCTGCCGGACTGGTTGCCGATTCGCCAGGAGAGCACCGGTATAGCCGGATTTGCCGCCCGCACGTATTCGCGCCCGCTGCGTGTGGACCAAACGCGCATGTCGTCTTGTTCACTGCGCAGAAAACGCTCGACACGACCCTGCGAGAATATGAACACGGTGCCGGGCTCGGGCGCCGGCTGAGCCGCGCCTCCAAGCCCAATAGACCAGACGGCAAGCAGGGCTTTCACGGGTCACTCGCAAGCAGCAGGCCGTCGCCATAAACTTCATCCCGTCCCGGTCGACCGAGGTCGCGGATTTTGCGATCGCCGGTCGTCTGCCGGCCACTCCCGGTGTTACGTCGCTCGCCGGCCAGCAGGGCCGCAATGACCGGTGTCGCAAAACTCGTGCCGGTGAATGCCGCGTAGCCGCCGTTGGCAACTGCGGCCCGGACGCGAACGCCGCGCGCCGAGTAATCGACATGTGCACCCCGGCCGGCTCGACGATACACGCGGAGGTCGGCATCGACGGCCGTGACGCCGATGACGTTTGCATAGGCTGCGGGGTACAGCGGCGGCGCGGCCGGGCCGTCGTTGCCGACAGCCGCGACGACAAGATGCCCAAGCGACTGCAGACGACCCAGCATGGCTTCGAGCGCCGTGCTTGGCGGCCCCGCAACCGACACGCTGATAACATCGACGCGCTGTTCGGCGAGCCAGTCGAGCGCGCGGATCATTGTGAACGTATCGGTTCGCGGACGCCCCTCCTCGCCGAGTGTGAACACGTTGACGGCAAACAGCTCCCCGGCCGGCAGAAGCCCGAGGTAACCCGCCTCGTCATCCCGGCCGACCAGGATGGATGCGACCGCCGTCGCGTGCACCCGGTCGCGGTCGCCGCTTCCCGCAAAATCCCGCACGCTAAGCCGCTGGCCACGGAGGCTCGGATGATCAGGATCGACGAGCGTGTCGATAATCCCGATTCGCACACCCTGCCCGGCACCCGGATTGCCAATGGCGCCAGCGGCAACGTCCGGCCCGGCCGCCGTCGGATCGCTTTCCGGCAAGTCGTAGAGATGATTGACGTCAAACGGCGCAGCCGGCACCGCGGAACGTAGCGCGTCGATGGCCTGCTCGAGCGTGGCGTATTCGGCCGGAGCTTCGAGCCGGTCGATACTGCCGGCAACACCGGACAGCGGCTGCCGCTCGATGAGCCTGAATCCGAGCGATTCGACGATCCGGAGCTGGTCGGGCTCGACATCGAACGCGATGATCTCCGCCGTCGCGGTCAGAAACCCCTCTTCGTCCGTCAACTCGTCCTCGAACCGCTCGAGATCATCGTTCAACTCATCGACGCGCTCGCCGTCGTCATCGTCGAAATCATCGTAATCGTCAAGATCATCGACGTCGAAGCCGCCGTCATCGTCATCTCCGTCGTCGTCATCGAGGTCGTCATCGGGCTCCTGGGCGGTAACCATCACCGGCGCAAGGGCCGTGACGGCAACAGCGAGGGGAACAGCGAACGCCGGACATCGCAATACGAGCATCAGTGCGAGCACGACGTACGGAAGCTGAGACGGCGCGCGACAGGACTTTCGGGGCATGCTATCTACCTTACATGGACACAGCGGAAATCGAAACGCTGCCACACGCACAATCTCCGGACTTGACGGCGAGCGCCGCCTGGGCAAACCCTGGACAGAGAGAATGGTCTGACGTCGACGTCTCGCTCGAGAAACAACTCTTCATTGCGAGTACCAATTACTCTACGAAAAAAGTTGATTGATCAAGTTAGCCGTCATTCGCAATCGCCGATGACTATTGGGAGCCAACGGGATTTCTCCATGCGCTAGCGAATTCCTGATATTTATTGCAGCGCTACAAATCGACTCCACAATCCTCATGTCCTTGGCTTCACGAGCAATCTCCTCGGCTGTCGGTTCGTCGACTGGCTCGGATTCAGCTCCGGACACCTTCAAGCGCTCGATAGACTCGCGGATCTTTCGATCGAGAACCCGGGCCCTCGCGACTCCCTGCCTGCTTTCGAAACCATCCTCCGAGATCCAGCCGTGAGCAATTGCATGGTCCATGATCTTTCTGAGCGGCTTATTCGCGAGTGCCGGGCGATCTTGCTTCGCGCGCGCTTTTAGCGCCCTTTCCAGAGCCAGAAATCCGGTTAGTTCGGCGATCGGGTGAAACTCGTACACGAACCACGAATGCAAGGAGAGGTTCTTTGCCGTATCGAAGATCTCTCGTACTCGCTCTGGCACTTCGCGATCCAACGAAATACTTTCGAGCGACGCGTGTAGATCTTCCAATGTAAGATTGAAAAAGCTTTGGCGCTCGTCGGGTTCGCCAATCTTCGCAAACTCTACTAAGGGCATGGTCAACCGCCAAGAACTGTCAGAATCACGATTGTCGTTCCTCTCGCAACGTCAACTGATGCTCGAGTCGCGCGAAGTCTCCAAGGTACGCCGTCATCACCCCGCTTCCCAGAGCCGCCGAATGGGTACGGCGTGGAGCGAGTCGCCGAAACTCACGCTGGCTTCACCGTCGTACAATACTACGCCGGCCACGAACCGCTTGCCCGTCGCCGAGGCCAGTTTGCGCAGGCCGCGGAAGTCGGCACGGGTGACGCTGGCAGCAGCTTTCACTTCCACACCGGCGATCTTGCGCGTGCCTTTTTCCAGGACGAGGTCTACTTCGTACCC
>JANQGP010000262.1 GCA_028277265.1 Woeseiaceae bacterium
GCGGACATCGGCCAGCGCCGCGTAGATATTCTCGAGCCCCGATCCGGCGACGAGCCGCTCGGCCGAGACGCGGTCCCAGCGGGAGCGCAGAACCCTGAGTATGTCGCTTTGCAGCCCTGTTTCCGGCGCAAATGCCACGTGCCCACCCTCGCCCGTAATCGGAATCAGGCGCTTGTCACGGCCGATCAGTCCTGCAACGCCAAGACCCGTCCCCGGCCCGAGCACGGCCACGTTGAAGTCGCGACCGGTCAACGCGACGCCCTTCAGCGCACCGACCGCCTTGCGGTCCTCCGCCGCGAGGAAAGGCAGCGAGTACGCGATGGCTTCGAAGTCGTTGAGCAAACGGACGGCATCGACGTCGAATTCCGAGGCAATATGCTCCGAAGAGACCCGCCAGTGGTTGTTCGTCACATCGATGCTGCCGTCGACCACCGGCCCCGCGGCCGCCAGACACATCGCGTCGGCCGTGCCGACACCGAACTGCTCCAGGACGAATCGAATCGCATCCCCCGAGGTTTCATAGTCGGCGCATTTCAGCTCGATGACGTCGTGAACGCCCGGATGTGCTTGATTCGCCAGCGCAAATCGTGCGTTCGTTCCACCGATGTCGCCTACGATCAGGCATTTGTCAGCCATGCACGGTCCTTGTCCCGGTGTGTCGCGGCGCGCTCTGCGTATCGCGGGCTTCGCATTTTATATCAAATAGTTAGGCGCATACGGCCGGATTGTGATACACAGTTGTAGCCTTGGCTACGGGAGCATGCAGTCTCGCCATTATGAAGGGCAGTAATCCGACATCTCGCGACATCGCAGAAATCGCCGGTGTCTCGCAGGCAACGGTGTCCCGCGCGCTGCGCAACTCTCCGCTCGTTCGCGAGGAGACACGGCAGAAGATCCAGCAAATCGCACGCGATCTCAACTACTTCGTGAATCGCAACGCGGCCGGTCTTCGCACGCATCAGAGCCATACGATCGCGCTGTTACTGTTCGACGAAACGGAAGGCAGGGACGCGGTGATCAATCCGTTCTTCCTGTCCATGCTCGGTTACATCACGCGTGCCGCATCGAGCCACGGCTACGACGTCCTGATCTCAATGCAGCAACTCTCGGATGACTGGCACATCGAATACCAGGCCAGCCACCGTGCCGATGGCCTGATCCTTTTGGGCTACGGGGACTACGTCACCTACCGAGAGAAGCTTGCCGCCCTGGCGCGCGCCAATACGCGCTTCATGATCTGGGGACCGACGATCAACGACCAGCCTGGCCACTCTATCGGCTGCGACAACATCAACGGCGGCTACCAGGCGACCAGTCACCTGATCGAGAACGGCCGCCGTAATATTGCTTTCGTCGGCAGCACGTCGAAACGCGCGCCGGAACTGGCCGCGCGTTACGCAGGATATTGCTCGGCGATACTCGATGCCGGCCTGGGGCTCTGCGAACGGCGGAAGGTCTCAGCCTGGAATTCCGGCGGCGAAGGGTACCGGGCCGTTGAGGAATTGCTCGAACGCGGCGAACCCTTCGATGCAATATTCGCCGTGACCGATGTCCTCGCCATCGATGCGATGCGCGCACTCGAGGAAAACGGTTACTCGGTTCCCGACGACGTCGCGGTTGTCGGCTTCGACGACATTTCCCTCGCGAAACACGTTACGCCGGCGCTGACGACGGTTCGCCAGGACATCAAGCTCGCGGCCGAGGGCCTCGTCGACGGGATCGTCGGCCTGATCAAGGGCGAGCCGGTCGAGTCCTCACTGATGGCCCCGCAACTCATTGTCAGAGCATCTTGCGGCGCGCGTTCCCCTGCATCCGGTCCAGCAGCTTCAGAAACCGGACGTCGACAATCGGCGCATCGGTGAGGTAGACGCGCACACCGTTCGGCGCAACTTCCACTTCGAGACCCGCGAAGTCGCCATCGACACGGACTTCATGCCCTGTCACGGCATCCTTCCACGTACCGTTCGCCGGCAACTGGCCAAACTCCATCTTCAGCGGATCATCACCACCGTTCAACAGGACGAGAGCCGTCTGCGCCACACCGTTTTTCAGGTAGACACGGAAGAAACTCGCCGAGCGCCGGCCGAATCCCGTGTAGACCTGCAGGCCGCGTTGCAAAGCGACCGAGTTCTTGCGGATGTTGGCGATGCGCGTCAGCGCGGCGTGGATTCGGTGCGTCTTTGCCGCTTCGATGTTCTCCTGCCCGAAGTAGTCACGGTTGCCTTCGTGCTGGTCGAGCCCCGCACGGAAGCCGATCTCCGAACCGTAATAGACGACCGGTATCCCGCGGCTCGTGAACAACCAGTTGTGGGCGTTGATGTAGCCGTTCTCATCGGCATCGATGCGCGTCATGTCATGGTTGTCGTAAAACGTCATCAAGTCGTAGGGGTTCTGATAGACCCCGGACTCGAGGTGCAGGTACGACTCGAGTTCGGCGTAACTACCGCCGTCTCCGAACACACTCGTCATTGCCGCGCGCCCCGGGAAGTCGAGCACGCTGATGGCGCCGTTTTCCGGGTACGTATGCTCGGCGATCTGCTTCGCATCGAAAGAGAAACTCTCGGCAAACATGAAAAGGCCCGGACGTACGTCGCGCATGCGATCGGTAAACGTCTTCCAGAAGCTGTGCGGCATGTGTTTGACCGTGTCGATGCGGAACGCCGCGACACCCTGGCCCAGCCATTGCGTGTACGCCGCGACGAAATACTCCAGCACATCGGGATTGTTCTCGTTCATGTCGGACAGCTGGGCGAGATCCGGGCTGGTGTTGTAGAACGCATGCAGCGGGTTTTCGGGGTCCAGGGCGTTCGGATGCAGATTCTGATGGTCGGCAATCAGCGCACCCGAGGCATCATAGAGTTCGCCGAATTTCGGCTGGTCTTCGGGCATCGTGTATGCGGGCGAGCCGTGATTGCAGACGACGTCGAGGATGTACTTGAGGCCGAAATCGTCCTGCAGCGTCCTGGTGAAATCTGCGAACGTCAGCCCGTCGGATTCGAGATGCTCATCGACCTCGAAGAAGTTGACGCCCCAGTAACCGTGATAGCCGGTCTTGCCGCGGTCGGCACCGAAACCCTCGCCCGGACGGATGCCGCCCGTGAACGCCTCATCCGGATTGTCCACGATCGGTGTCGTCCAGATTGCCGTGAAACCCATGTCGGCAATGTAGCCGGCGTTGTCGAGTACGCCCCTGAAGTCCCCGCCGAGGTAACCGATGTTCCCCGGCGGTGAGCCCGCCAGCTGAATCGGCCTGTCGAAGGTGCCGTTCTGCTCGCCACCCTGATCGGGGAAGTTGTTGTCGGAATCACCGTCGACGAAACGATCGGTCAACAGAAAATACACCGCCTCCGAAGCAAACGGCTCGAGCGTGCCGTAATACTCCGCCGGCTCGCCGGCCGTTGGCTCGGGAACCG
>JANQGP010000362.1 GCA_028277265.1 Woeseiaceae bacterium
TGACGATCTGCCCTCGCTCGCGGGATGCAGTCACCTGCTCATGCAACTGGAAACACCGATGCCGGTGGTCGCGGAGTACGCGCGCAAGGCGAAACAACAAGGCGTAACCGTGGTGCTGAATGCGGCGCCGGCGCAAGAACTCTCCGAAGCACTTCTCAGTGCCATAGATATCCTGATCGTCAACGAGGGAGAGCTGAGCGTTGTTTCACGCTGCCGGGGAAATGTCGCGGCCTGCCTCGAACGTATCGGCATTCCCCGCGTAGTCGTCACGCTTGGAAGTCACGGGTGCTGCGCGAGGGACGGTGTCGAACGGATTCTGCAGCCGAGCATTCCCGTGACTGCGGTCGACACCACGGCGGCCGGCGACACTTTCTGCGGCGTATTCGTCGCCGCCCTCAGCCGGGGCAAGCCGATGCAGCAGGCATTGAAGATGGCCAGCGCAGCCGGCGCACTCGCATGCACCCGGCTCGGCGCCCAGACGAGCATACCGCACGCCGCCCAGGTGGAAGAATGCCTCGATAGCGACTCGGCATCTTCCGACGGAAAGGCGGATCGCCTGAGACAATACTGCGGATTCGACGGCTGACCCGGGATCGGCGCATCCCGCAATGATGCTCAGCGGGAATACTGGTCGACTACTTCACAACGCCCTGGTCGCGCAACGTGCGTCTTTCATCTTCGCTGCAACCCACCTCTTCCAGTATCGCGTCGGAATGCTGGCCGAACGTCGGTGCCGCAAAGCATGCGGGTCCGGGCGTTCGGCTGAACTTCACGGACTGGGCCTGTCCGCGATACTTGCCGATAATCGGATGCTCGAATTCAGTAACCAGTTCTTCCGCGAGAACCTGTTCATGATCGAACAGGTCTTCGATCGGGCGCGCCGCGGCACTCGGAACGGCGTCGCCGAAGAGCTCTTCCCATTCGATCGCGGAGTGAGTTTGCAGTGCCTGGTGAAGCTGGGGGACGATCTCGTCGGCGTGTTCGGCGCGCTTGCGCACCGTGTCGTAGCGTTCGTTCCTGGCAAGCTCGGGCAGCCCGACTCTCTCGCACAGCGCTTCCCAGAAATGACTCGTGTTCGCCGATACGTAAATGTAGCCGTCGCGTGTCGGGTGCAGTCCGGAAATGCCGCCTGAACGAAAATCCCGACCGATGTCCCGCGGCTCACCGTCCGCCCACACGAGACGCGCCGACTGCATCGTCAACGCGCTGCGCAACAATGAGACACCGACCTTCTGGCCGAGCCCGCTGCGTTCGCGCTCGAACAACGCGGAAACCACGCCGGATGCCAGCAAAGCTGCAGCGTAATAGTCGACGACCGAACCGTACAACAATTCCGGCACGCCGTTGCGATGCCCCTGCATCGTGCACATACCGGTCATCGTCTGCAGTACCTGGTCATAGCCGGCCTTGTCCTTCATCGGGCCGGTGTCACCGAAGCCGGTGACCTCGCAATAGACCAGTTTCGGGTTGATCTGCTGCAGCGTGTCGTAATCGATGCCGAGCCGTTTCGGCACGTTGGGTCGAAAATTGTGCACCAGCACGTCGGCTCTTCTGACGAGGCGCAACAGCGTTGACAAACCTGCGGGCCGTTTCAGGTCTAGCACCATGCCGCGCTTGTTGCGATTCAGGCCGACGAAAGCACGGCTTTCCTCCTCCAGTGTCGACGGGTAGTTCCTGAGGTTGTCGCCGCCGGGTGGCTCGATCTTGATAACGTCGGCGCCCTGGTCCGCGAGGATCGTACAGCCAAACGGCCCAGCGATGTAAGCGCTGAGATCGAGAACACAGATGCCGCTTAGCGGTCCCCCGGTACCGTTGCTGGCAAGCCGCCCATTGTCCGCTGCCGTCGTCATTGTTCTTCCATTCCTCGGTGCACGAGTCTGTACGACGCGCTTTGGCAGAGGAAGTGCCTATGTCTATTCTCTGTCGTCACAATATCTTTCTTCATCGTTGCGCGTCCACAAGCAATTTACGCTAGGTTTTGAAGATAGGGTCTGCGCCCGGATTTCCTTTAGAATGGTGGCCGTTTCGAACGACAGTCGCCTGATCCCTGAACCCGGGTCCGCCAATCCAGTTTCAAGCAAGGAAAGAAGAGGATTCGATGAAGACACCGAGCGGCAAACTGCAGCAGCGGTATCAGCCAGATCCGGGGGATTCCCGCCCGGCGGCACCACCTGATCCACAGATCGCCTCTTACGTGCAGCCCCATACGCTGGGGATTCACCTGCCCACACCAGGCAGCATGCCTGCATGGCCCTTCCAGAAAATCGGCCAGTGGAAAGTCGACGTCAACGACAGTGTTGCCGCCTGGCGCCAGGGGATGAAGGTATGGCGGACGGAACACCTGATCCGTATGGGCTACGACGACGCGCAATACCGGCGCAAGGAACTCGCTTGGTCGCAACGCAATTTCGTGCACGTCCTGACCATGGTCGAGGACCGCTATTTCTACGATCCGGTCGAAGGACGGTACACGGTGGACCGCTACCTGGACGATCTGCAGCAACGCTTCGGCGGCGTGGACAGCGTGTTGCTCTGGTACATCTACCCGAATATCGGGCTGGACGACCGCAACCAGATCGACCTGGCCGGCGATTTGCCGGGTGGTCTCGAGGGACTGAAGCAGGTCGTCAGGGATTTCCACCGGCGCCACGTGCGCGTGTTCCTGCCGACGATGGCCTGGGACAACGGCACCCGGGACGGCGGCAAGCCGGATTGCCAGGCGATTGCGGAACTGGTTGCCGAGGTCAATGCCGACGGTATAAACGGCGACACCTATTTCAGCCTTCCGCGTGCATTTCGCGAAGCCTCTGACGCGACCGGTCACCCGGCCGTGCTGCAATCCGAAACGTGGCCTATCGCGGACGACGCGCTGGCCTGGAACAACCAGACCTGGGGTAAAGCGTCGACGAGCTTCGTCCCTGCCGTCAGCAAGCTCAAATGGCTGGAGTCGCGGCACCTGACGAACGTAGAAAATCGCTGGGCCAGGGACCGCACCGACGATTTTCATTACATCTTCTTCAACGGCCATGGCTACACGGCGTGGGAAAACGTCTGGGGTATCTGGAATCAGTTCACGCCGCGCGCCGGTGAGACGCTGCGGCGCATCGCGACCATCTTCCGGCGCTTTCACGACCTGTTGGTCAGCCCGGATTGGGAACCTTACGTTGTGACCTTGCAGCAGGGCGTCTTCGCAAGTGCATTTCCCCTCGGAGCGAGGGCTCTCTATACCATCGTCAATCGCAACGAGTATGGCGTGCCCGGCGACCAGTTGGTCGTCGACCATACGCAGGGTAAACGGTACTTCGATGTCTGGAACGGTTGCGAACTCGCTCCGCGCATTCAGGCGGACGAGGCGGTTATCGGTGTCGATCTCGAGTGCCGCGGCTTCGGCGCGATACTCGCTACCGAGTCGCCGGCCGATTTGTCGGACCTGCAGGACTTCCTGCAGGTCATGAGCGAGATGAGCCGCACACCCCTGCAGGAACTGTCGAACACGTGGCGTTCACTCCCACAGCGCATCACGGTCCCGGAGCCTGCCAGGGCATCCGATACGGCGCCCGGTGGAATGGTCACGATTCCCGCCGGCGAATTTACTTTTCGGGTCACCGGCATTGAAGTGGAGGGCTTCCTGTGGGAGGGCCTCGACGCGCAATACCCATGGGAGAATTCGCCCCGCCGCAGCCATCAACGGCACATGAGCATGACAGCGTTTCACATCGACCGGTATCCGGTCACTAATGCGGAGTTTCTCGCCTTTATCGAAGAATCCGGATATCGGCCCGCGGACGCGCACAACTTCCTGCGCGACTGGCAGGATGGCCGGCCGCAAGCGGGCTGGGACCGCAAGCCCGTTACCTGGGTTTCGCTCGAGGATGCCCGCGCTTATGCGGCCTGGGCCGGCAAGCGCCTGCCGAGGGAATGGGAATGGCAATATGCGGCCCAGGGAACCGATGGTCGCCTGTTTCCATGGGGAGACGACTGGGACGGAAACGCAGTGCCGAAACCCATCACCGAGCGCATCCTCGAGCCGCCGGCTGACGTTGATGCCCACCCCGGCGGCGCAAGCCCGTTCGGCGTCATGGACCTTGTGGCGAACGTCTGGCAGTGGACCGACGAGTACGTGGATGAACATACACGAGCGGCCATCGTTCGCGGCGGCTGCCGCTATCAGCCGCAGACGTCTCACTGGTACTTCCCGCAGGCCTACCGCCTCGACCAGCACGGCAAGTTCCTGCTGATGGCGCCGGCGCGCGATCGGAACGGCATGACCGGTTTCCGCTGCGTCACAGACGCTTGACAGGACCTGACAAAGAACCGCCAGCCCCCGTTTTACCGAGGACTGGCGGTTCCGGCGGGGGGCTTACAACTTAGAACTGGGCCGTGTAACCCAGCGAAACTTCGCGTCCGCGGCCGTGCATGTAGTTCTTCCAGAACACGATCTGCGATGTAACGAGTGGATAGGTCTCGTCCAGCAGATTGTCAACGGCAAAGGTCACCGTACCCTCGCCAACACGGTAGTTGACCGCCAGGTCGAACAGCGTTTCACCGTTGATGTCTTCTTCACCCGGACCGTCTTTGTTGATGTGCCGATCGAAAATCGTCGACGATCCCAGCACGACGTTGCCCTTGTCCGAGAACATCCAGTCGGCCTTGACGACGAGTTTGTCGGGACTGACGTCGAGGATGCCCATCTCCCGATCGAGGACGTTCGGGTCGGAACCCGTGGTCTTGCCTTCGACATGTGAGTAGAGCGCCGAGAGATTGATCGAGTCGGTGACGTCGTACGTGCTCGTGATTTCGAAGCCCTGGATCTCCGTAGGCTTGCGGGACAACACGAAATCGCCGACATCGGGATCAACGACGAGGCTGGCGCCGAAGTCAGAATTGGACTCGTAGAAAGATACGCCAACCTTGCCGTTTTCGCCGGTCCAGTTAAAGCCGACTTCGACGTTGTCGACGATGATAGCCTCGAGGTCGATGATGTCATTGACCGTCACGGCCGGATCGTTCGGACAACCGTCGGGCTGGATGCCGCCGAACGGGAAATTGACCGGATCGTTCGGATCGCCACGTTCGGAAGTATCGTTCGAGCAGCGCATATTGCGTAGCGGGATACCTGCGTTCGGCAGCGTGAATCCCTTCGAATACGATGCGTAGACAGACCAGGCATCGTTTACGCGCCAGATAGCTCCAACGTTGGGCAGCAGATCGCTGTAGGTAATCTTGCCGGCTCCAACGGGTCTGCGGTCATTGGCCCACGAAGACACGTAGTCATCGACCGACAACTCGCCATCCTCATTACGCAGGCCTCCCGTAAATGTCCAGTCACCCACATCGAGAGACACTTGTGCAAACGGAGCAAAGCTCGAGTATTCCATCGGTGGAACCCAGGTTCTGTTCTGATGCGCCAAGCGCTGCTGCGCGGTGTCTTCCACGATGTCGATACCGAACTGCAGGCCCAGGTCACCATTACCTGCCAGCGCGTCGGTCGCCCAGGACGTCCGCAGTCCCTTCTTGACCGAGTCGATTTCGGACTGCTCCGTGAGTGGCGTG
>JANQGP010000426.1 GCA_028277265.1 Woeseiaceae bacterium
AAATACTTGGCGACCGCAAAGTCCTCACAGTCGCCGCCACTGTCCAGAAACCCGGCGAGGGTCTCCCACTGGTTGCCGGCCGAAGATCGCGAGCTGATACGGTCGTCCTCGTACTTCTGACCGTTGACGTACCGGTTTACGAGGCGAATCTGTTGCTCGAGGTCGAGGTCTGCGCCTTTCACCAGGATATGACGCAGACTCCTGAGCCGCCCCGTGCAGGCCATTTCGTCGCCCACGCAGCGGTGAATGGCTTTGCGCTCGGACTGGTGTCGGTCGAGGGTGTCCTGCCAGGCCGTCCAGTAAGTCGCCGGCGCGAAAAAGTCGTCGGCCGTGTCGAACGAGTACATCGTTTGACCGTGCGCATCGGTGGACGCAACCGCCGACACGACCATCGCCACAATCAGTTCGACCCTGAGTCGCACAGCGCCCCCCTGGAACCTCGTCGATCTTCTCAGTGTCCAGTCGACGCCTTGCAAGTCAAGCCGTTGACGAATTACGCACGGGGTGTGCGTAGCGCATCCGCACGTGCGGTAATAATGCTTCGATTGTGCGCGTACTTTTCGAGCGCGGACCGTTCGCAAACGAACATCGCGTTGCAGTTCCTGTCCAATCAGGCAATGGCATCCAAATCGCTCATCGTGCTTCTTGGTCTTCTGCAGGTAGCGTGTACCCCGTTCGTCGCCAACGCCCCTCGCGATACTGAGGATTTGCTGTCGGGGCACCTGTTGTTCGGAGAGCCGGTCGATACGTCGGCTATCCGGGAAGACGACATTCTGGCGCTCAATGACGAAATGCAAGACTACGTGGCCGTCAAAGTCGGCAACGATCCTCAGGCGCGTTCGAGGTTGAGGAAGCTCATTCGCGGAATGATCGACGATGGTCTCCTGACGATGGACTACGACCCGAACCTCACCCAAACGGCGATCCAGACGTTTCGGACGCGTCAGGGAAACTGTCTTTCCTTTTCCATCCTGTTTGCCGCACTCGCGCGCGAGGCTGGCCTGAATACGACGTTCCAGATGGTGGCGATTCCTCCGAGCTTCCGTGCGGACGGCGAACTGATCCTGTTGAACAATCACATCAACGTCCGTGTGACGGGCGTACGGAGAGACATCAATTTTGCCGGCGACTATGTCGTGGACTTCAATACGGCCGAGTACAACGGCAACTACGACACCAGGAAGGTAGACGATAATTACGCCTTAGCCCTTTACTTCAGCAATGTCGCCGTCGAAGCAATGCAAGCCGGGCAGTGGAAAACGGCGTTCCGATATCTCAAGAAGGGCATCGAAACGGATCCTGATATCGCCGGATTGTGGGTCAATCTCGGCGTTCTCTATGCTCGACACGACCATCACGACGTCGCCGTGCAGGCGTACGGGGAGGCGCTGTCGATCCAGGTTTCGAACAAGTCAGCTCTGGTCAATATGGCAACCGCGATGCGTCACCTGGGCCGTATCGAGGAGGCGGCCCGTTATTCGAACAAGGTCGACTACTACAGGAATCGTCATCCCTACTATCATTACCACCTCGCTCAGACTGCGTACCGGGAGCGCCGTCTCGACGACGCGCTCGTCCACCTGGCCAGGGCCATCAAGCTGAAAGAGGACGAGCACCAGTTCTATTTCCTGCGAGGACTCGTCCACCAGCAAAGGAAGGCCTATGACCTTGCCGAGCGGGACTACAGGACGGCGAGGGATACCGCCGAGAACGCGCAGCTCGTGTCGGGCTATACCAGGAAGCTGCAGGCGCTGGAGTCGAGTCTTCGCTAACCTGCTCCGAAATTACGCGAATTAACCGGACAGGACGCTAACTGATGCGTTTCATGCGAATACTGCGACTGCCGGATTTCTTCTCCAGAAGGAAGGAACCGAAGCTGGCTTTGCGGATGATCACTACTTCCCCGGTCTTCAAGTACAGGGTCTTGCTGTCCAGCTGCCGCCAGACCTGTCCGTTGTCGAGCGTCACGATCATCTTGTCGCCTGCCGACTTCCGAACACCGGAAACGGCCGCTTCGATCCGGTCTATCTGCTCGATCTCGAGTGTCGTTTCGACAATTTGCCTGGCCTCGGCATCGTCGGTGCCGAACAGCGACTGCGCATCCGGAACCTCCCGGTCTCCGGCCGGGGCGGGCGGTGCGATCGCATCGGCGGCTTCACGCGATTCGCTGCGGTATCGAGAGTCCACAACCTCGTCGTAGCACGTCACCCGTTTCTCGATATCATCGATTTGCCGGCACTCGGTCAGCGCCGTGTCGGCCGCAAACGATGGCCAGGGCAGTAACGACAACAGCAGCAGCGAAAGTCTCATCATTCCTCTATTCCCGGTGCGTTGATGGGATACCGTCAAAAAAACCTCCAGGGTTGCCCCTGGAGGTTTTCCTTGGCGTCGAAAAGGTATCTATCCTAGAAGTTGATCGATGCCCTTCCGTAGATGTACCGACCTTGCGTGTCGTAGCTGAACTGAATCGTGTTCATGTCATCGTAGGCGGTGACATACGGCGGTTCCTCGTCCAGCAGGTTACGCACGCCAACCGTAAACGTGAAGTCGTTCCAGTTGTAGTAACCCTGCAGATCGAAGTACGTGATTGCGTCGGCCGTGTTCGACAGATTCGCAGGTGCTGCGTCGATGTCGTCGGTCTCGCTCATGTACCGGGCGATCAGGCTACCGCCAAAGTCGTCGCGCGTCAGCGTGACGCCGTAGTTGACCTGCCACTCGGCAAACGTCGCCGGGTTACCGAACGCGGGGTCGCCGCCGAACAGGCCGGCAAGCTCGATCAGCTCACCGCCGGCGAACGGCAGGTAGTCGTACGTGTCGAGGTAGGTTCCGGCAAGGTGCAGATCGACCAGTCCGATACCCGTCTCGAGACCGTAATCGACCTGGAAGTCGATACCGCTGGTCTGATACGTAGCCAGGTTGGCGTTCGTCTGGAGGACACCTGAAATCTGGCGATTCGAGTTGCGGCGTGTCGGTGCCGAAGGCGACGGTGTTTCGTCAACGCCCGGGAACGCAGGCCCGACGATCAGCGCACACAGCGGATCGGAGAAGTTGGGGCTCGCATAGCAGGCAGAAATGACTTCCGACGTGGGCGCCGTGCCGACCGCATCGGTGATCTCGATGTCGAAGTAGTCGATCGAAACCGTCAGGGCCTCAATGAAACTCGGCGTCAGCACGAGACCCGTCGTGAACGACTCCGAAGTCTCCGGCTGGAGATTCGGGTTGCCGCCCTGCAGCGTCGTTGCCTGGAAGGTCGCCAGGTTGAAGTCCGGCGCCAAGCCGTCGGCCTGGCAGTTTGCCACCGTGTTCGCATCCGTACCGGACGTGCCGTAGTTGCGGCAAGGGTCGGTATAGGATTCGGCAGATTGCTGCTGGCCCAGGAACAGTTCGCTGATGTTCGGCGCGCGGAAGCCCTCCGAGAAGGTCGCACGCAAGCGAATGTCTCCAACCGGGGCCCACTCGAGGGCTACCTTGTATACCGTGTCGGAATCGTCGAGGAAATCGACGTCGGTCCAGCGAGCCGATGCTTCGAGCGAGAGCAGCTCGGCCATGGGCGCGCCCGAAAGAATCGGCAGGACGAACTCACCATAGATCTCGTCAACCTCGTACTTGCCGCCCGTGACGTTGCCGGGCGTGAACGCGATGGCGCCGATCGCGGCACCGCCGTCGGGGTTCGACGAGGCACTCTCACGACGGTTTTCGTACCCGAACGCCCAGCCAATCTCGCCGCCAGGCAGGTCGAATCCACCCATGTCACCCGAGAAGTTGAGCTGGAAGACGTTCAGCGTGGACTCTTCCTTGGTGTTGACACCGACGAAGCCATAGGCGACCTGGGCCGGCGTCATGCTGTCGCTGATGAACGGATTGAAGATACCCGGGCAACCGTTCGTCGCGGCGGCGCACAGCGTGGGATCCATCATGTTTTCGATGTTCGGACGATTCGGTCGGCCTTCATCGCGCTGGCTGTCTTCCCACTTGGCGAGCGTGTAGTTCACGTCCCACGTCCAGCCGTTTTCAAACTGTCCGTCGAGGCCGGCGCCAATGCGCCATGCGTTGACGTCCTGAGTGAAGCGACGACCACCCGATTCGGTCAGGCGACGGGAAGTCGCTACGTCCTGTGGCACCGTGCAATCCGGATTGCTCGCGCAAAGAAGGTCGCCGAAAGGATTGTCGGGATGCTCCTGGGACGTAATCCAACCGCCGAAGGTGCCGACGGGCGCCAGCAACTGGTCAGATTCACGGTTCGAGAAGTTCATCTCGAGGCTGGCGTTGACTGCACCCAGAACAGGAGCTTCGAACAGCTCGTAGTTGGTGGCCGCGTAGGCGCTGTAGACGTCCTGCGGCGTGGTCAGGTAGCTGAGCGCGGCAAAGTTGAACGCGTCTCTCGCCGAGTCGAAGTCCCGCGTGAAACCGCCGGCGTCCAACACCTGA
>JANQGP010000467.1 GCA_028277265.1 Woeseiaceae bacterium
GGGCGACAAGGACGACTGAGCTTGTCGAGAAAGCCGCCGAACGTAACGATCGCGCTATAATCCCCGCCTATGACCCATTACCGACATCCGCTGGCTGGCGGGCATTGTTGCTCTTGCCGATGGGAGCGATTCGAATGACCTCGGAACTCGTCGTCATTCTGGCCGTTGTCGCTGTACTTTTGATCTATGTCATCCGACACCTTCCGAAGGCAATCAGAGACCTAAAAAAAGAACTCGGAGAGTGATTGCTGCGGCACCTACCGCCCGGGGCCGGTCCTTCAACCGCAACCTGAACACGCGGCAGCTGTCTGCCACATGGACAGTCGACGATTCCACGAAAACGTCTTCCAGAATCTACTTTAAGTTTCACGATTAGCAGCCTCCACGTAGAGGATTTCCTCGAAACTACTTTAACTTTCGAGAATAGCCGCCTCCACGCGGAGGATGGCCCCCCGATTTGAGCCGCAAACCAGCCGTCCTATTTGCCGTTCGCGATTCTGAGTGAACTCGCTTCGCACCTGCATATTGGCAGCTCTTTCCGGCCGCCCGGCGGCCGGGCGGCCGGGCGGCGTCTGATAGTATCGAAAGTCCTCGTAGGCCGGAGCAACAATAACAATGAACCCGGGCGCGCAGCTCAAACGCGACATCGGCTTCTTCGGCGCCGCATTTCTCGTCCTGAACGCGGTCATCGGCGCCGGCATATTCGCGCTGCCGGGCAACGTCGCGGTTTCGGCTGGGCTCTACAGCCCCTGGCTGTTCCTTGTCGTCGGCGTACTGTTCCTGACGGTCGTTCTGACCTTTGCCGAACTCGCGAGCTACTACGACCGCACCGGCGGTCCCGTGCTCTATGCAACCGAAGCGTTCGGGCCGCTCGCCGGTTTCAGCACGGGCTGGCTCATCTACCTGGCCCGCATGACGGCGTTCGCGGCCAACGCGAACGTCATGGCGGACTACCTCGCGTCGCTGTCGGACGTCTTTGCATCGCCGGCGGCACGCGCCCTGATCATCACCCTGGTTACGATCGGCCTCACGTGGGCCAACTTGCGCGGCGTCCGCGACGGTGTGCGGACCATGGGCGTCTTCACCGTGCTCAAAATCGTGCCGCTCCTCCTGCTCGTCCTGCTCGGCCTGCAGCACGTCACGGGAGCGACGCTGCTGCCCGGGAGAGGATTCGAGATCGACGACATCGGGGGAACGACCCTGTTGCTCATCTACGCCTATGTCGGCTTCGAGACCATCGGCGTCACGGCGGGTGAAACGAGGCGAGCGCAGCACACGTTACCGGCTGCCCTGGTACGAACGGTGATCGCGACCGGGGTTCTCTACTTCCTGATCGTGCTGGTTTTCATCTCGGTCATACCCGCCGACGGCTATGCCGACGCCACGCTTGTCGACGTCGGCCGGGCTCTGGCCGGACCTGCGGGCGCCATCGTGATCACGTTTGCGGCCGTTTTTTCGATCGGCGGCAATCTCGCAGGCTCGATGCTCGCCGCACCGCGACTGATTTATTCTCTTGCCGAAAATAAGCTTATACCTCAATGGTTTGCGCACATAAACCAGAATCATTCTACGCCTGATCGGGCCATTCTCGTCATGGGCGGCATGGCACTCGTACTCGGACTGTCGAGCAACTTCGTCGAACTCGCGGTCGGCAGCTCCGTCGTACGGCTGCTCGGCTACATCATCTGTGTCGCCGCGTTGCCCGTCATTCGCCGCCAGGCGACGCCGGAACAGCAAGCAAAGGCATGGCGGCTGCGCGGCGGTCTTCTCGTCCCGATCATTGCGCTCGGAGTCTGCGGCTGGCTCGTTGCGCAATCAAAGACGGATGACTGGGTCCGGGTCGGAGTGTTGCTGGCCATCGGCGTCGCGCTGTACGCCCTCGAAAAGTGGTACTACTCGCGTGACTGACGAGGCACCAATGGCGGCCGGACGGGTCAAACGGACAATGCGTCGCCTATTGATCAGGCTGCTTGCGGCCGCGCCGCTCGCCCTCGGCATCGTTGCGTATGCGGCGACGCCGATCGACGAGCGCGAGTGGATCGAAGTCCGCAGTGACAATTTCAAGGTTTACAGCGTGCTCGGCGAAGCGCGCAGCAGCGAGTTGCTGCGGCACCTCGAAGTCATGCGCAGCAGCCTGGGCGATTCCGCCGAAGAGTCGACCTGGCAGACAGGCGTCCCGACGGTCATCGTCGCCGTGGACAACCATGACGATTACGCAACGATTGGCGCACCCGCAAACTCCGCCGGCTTCTTTTTCTCGGATTTGCGCGAGAACGCGATCATCGTCGACGACAGCGATATCGCCTCGGGCATACAGATCGTCCTGCACGAGTACGCGCACTACCTGAACAAGCAGTCCGGCCGTATTCGCTATCCGCGCTGGTACGAAGAAGGCCATGCCGAATACCTGTCGCATTCTCGATTGCACGAGCAGGCATTCGAGTACGCGATGACGCCGAAACAGCACGTCGCCACGCTCCATTTCGTGCAGTGGCTTCCCTACTCCCAGGTGCTCGAGACAAGCGACACGACGCTGCTTGGTCCGGTCGAAGGGGCGATGTTCTATGCGCAGTCCTGGCTGCTCGTACACTACCTGCACAGTGGCGATACGAGCGAGCGAAGCCTGCAGGGAAAAATGCGCGCTTACGCCAATGCCGTTTCGCGGGGACAAACGCACGTCGAAGCGTTCGAAAGGGTCTTCGCCATTGATCTCGAAGAGCTCGAACAGGAACTGATGCGTTACCACCTGGACCGGCAGTTCGAAAGCCGCCAGGTACCTGCCGATACGGCGCTGCCCGGATTCCGGACGCGGGCTCGGGAGCTGTCGCGCGCGGAGGCGCAGCTCGTGCTCGCGCAAATGGCGCTACGTTTCGAGAACATCGATCAGGCCGAGATCTGGTTCGGCGCCGTGCTCGCCGATCCCGACCTGCGAGCGCATGCCGAAGCGGGGCTTGGCCGTGTTTTCGGGATTCGTGGCGACATCGAGGCGGCCAACAGGCGTTTCGACAACGCGATACGCCTGATGGCGTGGGACTTTTTCATCTGGATGGACTACGCGCAATACTGGGCCGAGCGTGTTGCAGTCGCCCCCGACTACAAGACTCGCGACAGGTACGCCTCCGAACTCTTCCACGCGCTCGAGAGCGCCCTGACGATCAACGAGGCGACACCGGAGCTGAATTCCCTGATGGGCTACGCGCACATAGCAAAGGGTGATCGCGACCGCATCCGCAAGGCCATCGGCTATCTTGAAGCCGCGGCCGAAGGCGCGCCGCATGACCAGGCGAGCCGGCTGTTACTGGCGAATGCCTATATCTTCGAGGGGAGATTCGCAGAAGCGGAGGACGTCGCGGAATCCGTGCTGCGTTTCGAACACGAACCCAACGCGATCACCGATGCAGCGCACCAGCTGCTTGCGGACATTCAGGACCTGCGAAGGCTCTAGCCCTTCTTCTTCGGCAGATAGAGGTCCGTCAGCGTCCCTTCGAACGCTTCCGCCGAGAAGGCCACCGTCTCCGACAAGGTCGGGTGCGGGTGAATCGTCAGGCTGATGTCGGTTGCATCGGCGCCCATTTCGATTGCGAGACCGATCTCGGCGACCAGGTCGCCCGCGGTCGGGCCGACGATCGCACCCCCCAGGACGCGGTCGGTTTTCGGATCGAACAGCAACTTCGTGAAGCCTTCGCTGCGCCCGAGCGCCAGGGCGCGCCCGCTGGCCGCCCATGGGAACTGCGCCTTCTCGTAAGCGATTCCCCCGGCCATCGCCTCGGTCTCGGTCAGGCCAACCCAGGCCACTTCGGGATCCGTATACGCGACCGACGGGATCGTGCGCGCGTCGAAGTGGCTCTTCTCGCCCGCCGCGACCTCGGCGGCGACCTTTGCCTCGTGCGTCGCCTTGTGCGCCAGCATGGGCCCGCCGGCAAGATCACCGATGGCGAAGATATGAGGCACATTGGTGCGCATCTGCTTGTCGACAGCGATGATGCCGCGCTCGTCGACCTGAACGCCGGCCTTCTCCGCGTCGAGCTTGTCGCCGTTGGCGCGCCGGCCGATCGCGACGAGCACGCGGTCGTAGACGCCCACGCTCGGCGCGTTGTCGCCCTCGAAACTGACTTCGATACCGGGCACGGTTGCGCGCATGCCGGTGACCTTTGTCTTCAGCATGATCGACTCGTAGCGTTCCCTGACAACCTTGGTGAACGGTCGCAGCAGGTCCTTGTCAGTGCCGGGCATCAACTGGTCCATCAGCTCGACGACGCTCACCTCGGTGCCGAGAGCGGCATACACACAGGCCATTTCGAGGCCGATGATGCCGCCACCGACGACGAGCAGGCGCCGCGGCAACGGTGCGAGTTCAAGCGCGCCCGTCGAATCGACGATGCGCGGGTCGTCGGGCAATCCGGGCAGCATGATCGGTTGGGAACCGGCCGCAATGATGCACTTTTCGAAGTCGACGGTCTCGTCGGTGTCGAGGCGCAGCCGGTTCGAACCCTCGAACTTCGCAGTGCCCTGCAGCACACGCACCTTGCGCTGCGTGGCCATCGTCGACAGACCGCCGGTCAGTTTGCCGATGACCTCGTTTTTCCAGAGGCGCAGCTTCTCGGCGTCGATCTGAGGCTTGCCGAAGACCACGCCGTGTTCGGCCATGGCCTCGGCCTCATCGATGACCTTCGCCGCGTGCAGCAACGCCTTGGAGGGAATACAACCGACATTCAGGCAGACGCCGCCCAGCACGGGATAACGTTCGATCAGGACGACGTCGAGTCCGAGATCGGCGGCCCGAAATGCGGCCGTGTATCCGCCGGGACCGGCGCCAATCACGACCAGCTGCGCCCTGTGCGTCGCCTCGCCGGTGACGCTGGCCGCCGCGACAACCTCCGGCGCCGGTATACTCTGCGTCGCCTCGACGTGTTCGATGGGCACGTCTTCCGCGGTTGACTCGATCGTCACGACCGCATCCCCTTGCGATACGCGATCGCCGACATTGACGTCGACGGACACGATCGTTCCCGGCTGATCGGCCGGCACATCCATCGATGCCTTGTCCGTCTCGAGCGTGACCAACGGGTCCTCGACGGCGACAACGTCTCCCGGCGCGACGAGAATCTCGATGACTTCGACGTCGGCGAAGTCGCCGAGATCGGGGACTTTCAGCTGCACGGTCACTACGGAATCGCCTGCAGCAGCGCGCCGACATCGGCCAGTTTCTGGCCGAGGAAGGTGGTGAAACGAACAGCCTGTGCGCCGTCGATGACGCGATGGTCGTAGGAAAACGACAGCGGCAGCATCAATCGCGGCTCGAATTCGGAACCGTTCCACACGGGTTTCATGCTGGACCGAGAAACGCCCAGGATCGCGACTTCGGGTGCGTTCACGATCGGCGTGAAGGCCGTACCGCCGATGCCGCCGAGGCTCGAAATCGTAAACGTTGCGCCCTGCAACTGGTCGGCCTTCAGCTTGCCCTCGCGCGCGAGCGCCGACAGTTCGCCAAGCTCCCCGGCAATCTCGTAGATGTCTTTCTGGTCTGCGTCACGAATGGCCGGGACCATGAGCCCCTGCTCCGTATCGGCCGCAAAACCGAGATGGATGTATTTCTTGAAGACGAGATTGTCGCCGTCCTCGGACAAAGACGCATTCACCTTGGGAAACTCCTGCAGCGCCGCGACGCAGGCCTTCATGATGAACGCCAGCGGCGTGAGGCTGATGCCGCGTTCTCTCGCCGGACCCTTGAGTTCCTGGCGTCTCGCCTCGAGCTCCGTTATATCCGCCAGATCATGCTGCGTGACGTGCGGCAGATTGACCCAGCTTGCCTGAAGGCGCGGTCCCGAGATCTTCTGGATGCGAGTCAGCGGCTGAACGTCGATCTCGCCGTACTTCGCGAAATCCACGACGGGCGTCTTCGGCAACGCGCCACCCGCCGGTCCCGCGGCTTCGCCGGTCAGGATAGCCTTCACAAACGCCTTGACGTCGTCGTGGACGATGCGGTTCTTGAGGCCGGTTCCCTTGACCTGCGCGAGATTCACGCCAAGCTCGCGAGCGAGTTTGCGCACCGACGGGCTCGCGTGGGCTTTTACGAAGCCGGCCTCGTCGATGGAAGGCAGGCTGGCCGGCCCGGACGCCGTTGCCGGTGCAGGCGCCGGCGGCGGTTCGGCTGGTCGCGGCGGCGCAGGCTGCGCGGGCTCCTTCGGCCCGGCAGCAGACGCCGGTGCGGCCGCCTCGCCGGAGACTTCAATGATCGCGATCGAATTGCCTTCCGAGACCTTGTCACCGACCTTGACGAGTACGTCGTCGATCGTGCCCGCGACGACGGCCGGCACATCCATCGCGGCCTTGTCGGTTTCGAGCGTGACCAGCGAGTCCTCGACCGCAACGCTGTCACCCGGCGAGATATGCACTTCGATGACGTCGACTTCGGAGAAATCGCCGATATCCGGCACGACCAGCGTCTGTTTGCCGCCCGATCTGGATACCTCACCGGCCGGAGTAACGAGCACGGTCGTCTCGCCCGTCGGTTGCGATGCGATCGCCGGCGTAATGACGACAGTGTCGCCGACTTCCATGGTCAGGCGGCCAATGACATCGCCGGTCGATACCGTATCGCCGACGCCGATCGTCAACGCTTCGATAACGCCGTTCTCGGGCGACGGAATGTCCATCGACGCCTTGTCCGTCTCGATCGTGACCAGGCCGTCCTCGCGTTCGACCTTATCGCCGGGGCCGACGAGCACCTCGATAACCTCGACGTCCGCGAAGTCGCCGAGCTCCGGTACGACTATGTCGATTGTCTGCGCCACGTGCGTACCTCCGCCTACAACGTAACCGGATCGGGACGGTCGGGATCGATGCCGTATTTCTCGATCGCCTGGGACACTGTCTTGCTGTCGAGCGCGCCGTCCTCGGCCAGGGCGTTCAACGCCGTTACCGCAATGAAGCGGCGGTCGACCTCGAAGTGTTCGCGCAGCGCTTTGCGGGCGTCACTACGGCCGTAACCGTCGGTGCCGAGCGAATAGAACGTGCCCGGCACCCACCCCTGGATCTGGTCAGCGACGATCTTCATGTAGTCGGTGGCCGCGACATACGGGCCCGGACGATCGCCGAAGCACTGTGCGACCCAGGACTTGCGCGGCGCGTCTTCCGGATGCAGGAGATTCCATCGCTCGACCTCCAGCGCATCGCGGCGCAATTCGTTGAAGCTCGTGACCGACCACACGTCCGCGACGACACCGAAGTCATCCATGAGCAGCTGGGCCGCGCCGATCACCTCGCGCAGGATCGTGCCCGAGCCCATGAGCTGGACGCGAATCTTGCCCTGGCTGCCGATCTGCAGCGGATACAAGCCGCGCAGGATGCCTTCCTCGACCCCGGCCGGCAGCGGCGGATGCGCATAATTCTCGTTCATGCAGGTGATGTAGTAGAACACGTTCTCCTGCTCGCCGATCATGCGGCGGAGTCCGTCCTGGATGATGACGGCCAATTCGTACGCATAGGTCGGATCGTAGGAACGGCAGTTCGGAACCGTCGACGAAGCGACGAGGCTGTGGCCATCCTGGTGTTGCAGCCCTTCGCCCGCAAGCGTCGTGCGGCCGGCCGTGCCGCCGATCAGAAAGCCCCGCGACTGCATGTCGCCGCCGGCCCAGATGAAGTCGCCGACACGCTGGAAGCCGAACATCGAGTAGTAGATGTAGAAAGGCACCATCGGCACATCGTGGTTCGAGTACGACGTGCCGGCGGCGATCCACGAGCACAGCGCGCCACCCTCGTTGATGCCTTCTTCGAGAATCTGCCCGCCCTTGTCCTCGCGGTAGTACATCAGCTCGCCTGCGTCCTGCGGCTCGTAGAGCTGGCCCTGGGATGCATAGATGCCGATCTGCCGGAACATGCCTTCCATGCCGAACGTACGCGCCTCGTCCGGCACGATCGGCACGATGTGCTTGCCGATCTGCTTATCGCGCGTCAGCGCCGTCAGCATGCGCACGAACGCCATCGTCGTCGACGCTTCACGCTCGCCCGTACCATCGAGCTGTGTCTTGAAAACCTCGAGCGGCGGCACGGGCAACGAGGTCGACGTCGCGCGCCGGCGCGGAAGAAAACCACCAAGCGACTGGCGGCGCTCCATCATGTACTCGAATTCGGCGCTGTCCGGAGCGGGCTTGTAATAGGGGACCCGCTCGCCAAGCTCGCCATCGGCGATCGGAATGTTGAAGCGATCGCGGAACGCCTTGATTTCGTCGAGATCCATCTTCTTCTGCTGGTGGGCGATATTCTGGCCTTCGCCGGCAGAGCCCATGCCGTAGCCCTTGATCGTCTTCGCAAGGATGATCGTCGGTCCGCCCGTGTGATTCATTGCCGCATCGTAAGCGGCGTAGACCTTGAGCGGATCGTGGCCGCCACGATTGAGCCGCCAGATTTCGTCGTTCGACATATTGGCGACCAGCTCGGCGGTCTCCGCGTACTTCGCAAAGAACGTGTCGCGCACGTACTTGCCGTTCATGGACTTGATCTTCTGATACTCGCCGTCGACGGTTTCCTCCATGACCTGCCGCAATTTGCCGGAGTGGTCTTTCGCGAGCAGCGGGTCCCAGCGCGAGCCCCAGATGACCTTGATCACGTTCCAGCCGGCACCGCCGAATGCAGCCTCGAGCTCCTGGATGATCTTGCCGTTACCGCGCACCGGTCCGTCGAGCCGCTGCAGATTGCAGTTGACGACGAAGACGAGGTTGTCGAGGCCCTCGCGCACGGGCATCGTAATGGCGCCCATGGACTCCGGTTCGTCCATCTCGCCATCGCCGAGGAACGCCCAGACCTTGCGGTCGCTGGGCGGAACGAGGCCACGGTGCTCCATGTAGCGCATGAAACGTGCCTGGTAGATTGCCATCATCGGGCCCAGGCCCATGGAGACGGTCGGAAACTGCCAGAAGTCCGGCATCAACCACGGGTGCGGGTACGACGACAGCCCCCCGCCCCCGACTTCCTGGCGGAAGCGATCGAGGTCGCCCTCCGTCAGCCGGCCCTCGAGGAACGCACGGCCGTAGATGCCGGGCGACGAGTGGCCCTGTACGAACACCATATCGCCTTCATGGTCGTCGGTCGCACCTCGCCAGAAGTGGTTGAAGCCAACCTCGTAGAGTGTTGCCGAAGAGGCGTAACTCGAGATGTGACCACCGTACTCGGTGCTGACCTTGTTCGCGTTGACGACCATCGCCATCGCATTCCAGCGGATGTAGGCCTTGAT